>NZ_NHSG01000208.1:0-32409 GCF_020024005.1 Streptomyces purpurogeneiscleroticus | reverse complement strand
CCGGCGGGGCGACGAACACGCCGCGGTCGGGGTCGTTGAACGACTCCTTGGCGACGAGCTCGTTCATCGGGTTCGCGGTGCCCCACTGGTCGGTGACCTCGGGCTGGGAGAAGTCGTAGACGTGCGGGTGCCAGGTGTCCTCGTCGAGGCACTCCAGCTCGGTGGTGTACTCGATGGTGTTGCCGTGCGGGTCGAGGAAGTACGTGAAGGTGTTGTCGCCCGCCATGTGCCGGCCCGGACCCCAGATCTTGCGGTACCCGGCGCGCATGACACGGCCGGAGCCGCGCATGTACTCGTCCAGGCCGCGCATCTCGAAGGAGACGTGGTGCAGTGCGGTGTGCGGGCCCTGTGCGATGGCCATGGAGTGGTGCTGGTTGCTGATCCGCATGAAGTGCATCACCTCGCCCATGTGGGGTGAGGAGAGCGTGTCGGAGAGGCGGAAGCCGAGGTGGCGTTCGTACCACTCGCGGGTGCGGTTGAGGTCGGGGGAGTTGAGCACGACGTGGCTCAGCTTGACCGGGATGGCCTCCTTCTCCTCGATCTTGCGGTGCTGCCGCACCTCGACGTCGGCGGAGACCTCGATGGTGCGCCCGTCGACGTCGAAGAAGCGGAAGCCGTAGCCGCCGCCGGGCGTGTCGACGCTGCCGGGCCGCGATATCAACTCCACACCGCCCCGCAGAAGTTGCTCGGCCAAAGTGTCCACGGCCGCGGCGTCGGCCGCCCCGTACGAGACGAGGTCCAGGCGCTTCTCATCGGCCTTGCGGAGTCGTACGACGTACTGCTCCGGGGAGCCCTCGGCGGCGAGGAAGGAGATGCCGGAGTCCTCGGCGACCTTGGTCAGGCCCCAGACGCCGGCGTAGAAGCCGAGTTGCTTGTCGTAGTCGGGTACGGCGAGGTCGACGTGGCGCAGGTGGGTGAGCAGGCGTGCACTCATGGGTTCCTCTCAGGTGAGTGGGAGACGGAGCAGTTCGACGGCATTGGCGCCGCGGACGGCGTCGAAGTCGCCCTCGGGCAGGTGAGCGGCGCGCAGTGCGCCGACCGGGTCCTCGGTGCCCATGTCGAAGGGGAAGTCGGAGCCGAGCAGCACCCGGTCGGCCCCGGCGGCCCGGACCAGCTCCCGCAAGACGTGCGGGTCGTGGACGAGGGAGTCGAAGTACAGGCGCTTCAGGTAGCTGCTGGGGAGGTGGGCGCAGCCGGCGCCCGCATCGGAGCGGGCCGACCACGCGTGGTCGGAGCGGCCGATGTGGGTGGGCAGGTAGCCGCCGCCGTGCGCCGCGACGACCTTGAGACCGGGGTGCCGGTCGAGGACACCGGAGAAGATCAGGTGCGACAGGGCGACGGCGTTCTCGGTGGGCTGGCCGACGGTGTTGGACAGGTACCACTGGTCGAGGCGTTCGTCGAGGGTGCAGCCGAACGGGTGCAGGAAGACGACCGCTCCGGTCTCCTCGGCGCGCGACCAGAAGGGCTCGTAGGCCGGGTCGGACAGCTCACGCGCCGGGGCTTGGCTGGAGATCTCCACCCCGGCCAGCCCCTGGGCGAGGGCGTGATCGAGGGCGCGCACCATGTGGGCGGGGTGCTGGAGGGGGACGAGACCGAGGCCGCGCAGCCGGTCGGGTGCCGCCGCGCAGTGCGCGGCGGTGGCCTCGTTGGCGAGCCGGTACACCTTCTCGGCCGTCGCCTCGTCCGCCCAGTAGTGGTAGTGCGAGGGAGACGGGCTGACCAGCTGGATGTCCACGCCCTGGGCGTCCATTGCCGCGAGCCGGGCCCGTACGTCGGTGAGGCGGCCGATCCGCTCGCCGATCATCGGGCCGTTGACCTTCAGCGCGGCGCGGCCGTTGCGGCGGGCATCCAGGGCGCGGGCCTCGGCGTGGCCGGGCAGGCCGTCCACCAGGGCGTCGACCTCCGGCAGCAGGACGTGGGCGTGCACGTCGACGGTGGGCGTGGTCACGGCAGCTCCCGGAGCATGGTCATGGTGCGGCCCATCAGGCCCGGGATGTCGGCGTCGCGAACGCCGTCCAGCTGCCACTGCCCGATCTGCACGGACGCTTCCACGACGGGACGTACGCGGGCTACACGGCGCTCGTAGTACTCCTGGAACAGGGGGTCGTCCCAGGTGTCGGAGGCGGTCAGCAGCTGGGCGAGCACCCAGGCGTCCTCCAGGGACAACGCGGCGCCCTGGGCCAGGGTGGGCGGGCAGCAGTGCGCGGCGTCGCCGACCAGGACGACCCGGCCGCGATGCCAGGAACCCTCGACCAACATCCGGTCGAACCAGGTGTAGTTGACCTTCGCCGGGTCGGTGATGTGCGCGGTGATCTCGGGCCAGTGGCCTCCGTAGTGCTGTGCCAGGGCGCGCATCTCGTCCGCGTAGCTCGCCACGGGTATGGAGGCCCGGTCGCGCTTCGCCTCGACGACATAGGCGTACAGCGTGGTGTCGCTGGTGGGGCAGTACCCGGCGATGTAGGCGGGGCCGCCGTAGGCGAGGTCGGTGCGGATCACACCGGCCGGGCGCGGTGCGGCGACGCGCCAGATGGCCATGCCGGTGGGCTCCGGCCGGTCCGTGATGCCGATGGCCGCGCGGGTGGCGGAGCCCATGCCGTCGGCGGCTATCACCAGGTCGTAGCGGCCCTCGCTGCCGTCGTCGAAGGCCACCGACACGCCGTCGTCGTCCTGCTCCAGGGACGCGGCACGGACACCGAGACGGACGGTGGCGCCGCCGGCCCGCACCGCGTCGCTGAGGATGCCCTGCAGCTGTGGGCGCTGCATGCCGACGGTGGCGGGCAGGTCGTCACCGCCGGTGCGCAGGTCCTCGGCGGCATGCAGGACGGTGCCGTCGGGCGCGGTGATGCCGACCGCGCGGAACGCGTACCCGGACTTCTCCACCAGGTCCCACACGCCGAGTTCACGCAGCACGCGCAGGGCGTTGCCCTGGAGGGTGATGCCGGATCCCGCGGTGGCGTTCCAGTCGTCCTTGGCCTCGATCAGGTCGACCGCGATCCCGGCGCGGCGCAGCAGGATCGTGACCGCGTTGCCGGCCGCGCCACCGCCGATGACGAGGACCGTGCGGGGTGTGCTCATAGGGGAACTACTCCTTTGTCCCTCACGGAGATCTCGGGGAAATCTCAGGGAGATCGAGGGCTACTTGACGGCGATCGGGCTGACGGGCGAGCCGACGGCGCCGGTGACGGGCAGGGGAGCGGCGGCGAGCCAGAAGTCGTACACGCCGTCGTCCGCGCAGTCCGCGGCCAGCGCGTCCAGGTCCCACATCTCGCCGATGAGCAGTCCCATGTTGGGGATGGCGACCTGGTGCAGCGGCTGGAAGGCGTGCTCGAACTCGTTCGGGCGGACCTCGAAGCCCCAGGTGTCCGTGGCGATCGCGGCGATCTCGGTGCGGTGCAGCCAGCCGGCCGTGGTGAACGACAGGCCGGGCGCGGGGCCGCCCGCGTACTCGCCCCATCCCTCGCGTCGGGCCCTGGCGAGCCGTCCGGTGCGCACCACCACGATGTCGCCCCGGCCGACCGTGACGCCGTGCGCCTCGGCTGTCGCGGTGAGGTGTTCCTCGGTGATCGCAAAGCCGTCGGGCAGTTCTCCCCCACTCTCGACTCCGCTCGAGCGGGAGGTGCCCCCACCCTCGCCGATGACGCGGCCCACGTCGAGGAGGACGCCACGTCCGGCGACGTACGGGGCCATGTGCTCGATGCCGGTGACGAGGTCGCCGTCGGAGGTGACGACCTGCTCGGCGGGGCGGCCGTTCCACGCCTTGCCGTGGTCGAATATGTGGCCGAGCCCGTCCCACTGGGTGGAGCACTGCAGCGGCATGGCGATGACGTCGTCGGCGCCGCCGAGCCCGTGCGGGAAGCCCTGGTTGCCGAGCGCGGCGTCGGTGCCGGTGTCGAGCATCGTGTGCACCGGGTTGGTCCGACGCCGCCAGCCCTTCTGCGGGCCGTCCATGTCGAAGCGCTGCGCCAGCGAGAAGCTGACGCCCCGGCGCACGAGCGCGGCCCCTTCGCGGCGCTTGGCCGCGTCGAGGAAGTTGAGGGTGCCCAGCCGGTCGTCCTCGCCCCAACGCCCCCAGTTCGAGAAGGACTTGGCGGCCTCGGCGATGGCGCCCTCGGGGTCGTTCCGGTCCAGGGTCACGACGCCACCTCCGCCACACAGCGGGTGCGCTGCGCGCCGAGGCCGCTGATCGAGCCGTCCATCACGTCGCCGTCGCGCAGCAGCCGTCCCCAGTGCATGCCGTTGCCGGCGGGGGAGCCGGTCAGCACCAGGTCTCCGGGCAGGAGCCGGGCCGTCTGCGAGGCGTAGGACACCATGCGCGCCACGTTGAAGATCATGTCCTTGGTGGACTCGTTCTGCATGGTCTCGCCGTTCAGCTTCAGGACGAGGCGCAGGTCGCCGGGGTCGGCGATCGACTCGGCGGGCACGATCCAGGGACCGAGCGGGGTGAAGCCGGGCGCGTTCTTGCTGCGCAGCCAGTCGGTACCGATCTGCGGCATGTCCCGGCGGAAGACGGTGGCGCGGTCGGTCAGGTCGTTGGCGATCGTGTACCCGGCGACGTACTCCAGGGCCTCCTCCACCGTCACCCGATGCGCGGGCCTGCCGATGACGGCCGCCAACTCCAGCTCCCAGTCCGGCTTTTCGGCCCACACGGGCAGCACCACATCGTCGTACGGGCCCGTGATCGCGCTCGGCAGCCCGATGAACACGTACGGCAGGTCCTCCTCGGCCCGCCGGTCCATGATCTCGGCGGCCTCCGCGCGGCGCTCGTCCTCCGGGCGGTCGTCACCGGGCGCGCGGTGCGCGACGTGCAGGTCGATGACGTGCTGCCGGTAGTTGGCGCCGGACTGGAGGACCTGCCGCGGCTCGACCGGGGCGTGCACCCGGAATTCCGCCAGAGGAGCGCGCTCCACCGTGCCGTCGCCGGCCAGGGTCCGTAGCCGGGGCAGCACCGCGGTCCAGCTCTCCAGCAGCCGACGGGCCGTCAACCGGTCGTCGTCCAGGGCGGTCCGCAGGTCCACGACGCGCTCGTCGGGTGTGACCAGTGCGGGGAAAGCCGGGCGGTCCGGGGCCGACAGGGTCGCGAGGGCGAAGGGCCCGGCGAAGGGCGGGGATACGGGTGCGGGGTTCACAGACATGTCCTCCTGATTGCTGTGGGACTAATGTGGACCCGCCGCCAGCGATCAGGGAAATAGATTGTGTGGATAGCAATAATCCATCACGCAAATTCCTCCTGGTCAGCGCCGAAAAACAAGGGGAACCCGTGAACCTGGCCCGCCTCGATCTCAATCTCGTCGTCGCCCTGCGCGCCCTGCTCGAGGAGCGGAACGTCACCCACGCCGGGCAGCGTGTCGGTCTGAGCCAGCCCGCGATGAGCGCGGCCCTCGCCCGGCTGCGCCGGCACTTCGACGACGACCTGCTCGCCCGCGTCGGCGGCCACTACGAGCTGACCGCCCTCGGCCAGGTGCTCCTGGACCGCACTTCCACCGCCTACGACGTGCTGGAACGCCTCTTCTCCAGCCAGGCCGACTTCGACCCGGCCAAGGAGGAGCGTGAGTTCAGGCTGGTGGCGTCCGACTACGCCGTCGCGGTCTTCGGCACCGAACTCGCCCGCGTGGTGCACGAGGAGGCCCCCGGCATCCGGCTCCGCTTCACCCAGGCCCCGCCCACCGCCGTCGACGACACCGCGACCCTGCTGAGCGCCACCGACGGCCTGCTCATGCCGCACGGTGTGATCAGCGATTTCCCCGCCACCGACCTCTACGACGACCGCTGGGTGTTCCTCGTGGCACAGGACCACCCCAGCGTCGAGGACCGTCTCACCCGGCGGGACCTGGCCCGGCTGCCCTGGGTCACGTACCAGCGCACTTACGACGCCCCCGCGGTCCGCCAGCTGGGCATGCTCGGCATCGAGCCCTGCGTGGAGGTCTCCGTCGACAGCTTCCAGCTCCTTCCCCTGATGATCGCCGGCACCCGGCGCCTCGCCTTGATCCAGGCACGCCTGGCGCGGATGCTGACGCCGATCGCCGCCGTTCGGGTCGTGGAGCCGCCGTACGAGGCGGTGCCGCTGCGTGAAGCGCTGTGGTGGCACCCGGTCCACACGCATGACGCGGCCCACATCTGGCTGCGCGGGACGGCCGCGCGGGTCGGGGCGCGCCTGCCCCGCATGGACGAGGAATGACACGAGGAAGGCGCCTCAACGTCGTTGGCGTGCAGGGTGCGCAGCCGCCACCGACCGCCGACCGCCAACCGCGTTGGAGGAGCGCTTACTTGGCGTCGCGCGCCGTCAGGTCGAGGGCGATGTCGGTGATCATGTCCTCCTGGCCGCCGACCATCTTGCGGCGGCCGACCTCGACCAGGATGGTGCGGGTGTCGAGGCCGTAGCGCCGGGCGGCGGCCTCCGCGTGGCGCAGGAAGCTGGAGTAGACGCCCGCGTAGCCCAACGTGAGGGTCTCGCGATCGACCCGTACCTCGCGGTCCTGGAGGGGCCGTACGAGATCGTCGGCGGCGTCCATGAGGGGGAACAGGTCGCAGCCGTGTTTCCAGCCCATGAGGTCGGCGACCGCGATGAACGCCTCCAGCGGGCAGTTGCCGGCCCCCGCGCCCTGGCCCGCCAGCGAGGCGTCCACGCGGGTGACGCCGTTCTCGACGGCGACGAC
Source organism: Streptomyces purpurogeneiscleroticus (assembly GCF_020024005.1). NCBI lineage: Bacteria > Bacillati > Actinomycetota > Actinomycetes > Kitasatosporales > Streptomycetaceae > Streptomyces > Streptomyces purpurogeneiscleroticus. Next base: position 25,756 of record NZ_NHSG01000208.1, on the reverse strand, counting down.
GGTATTGGCGACGCCGAGTGCGAGGTTGTGGTGGGCGTGGATGCCCAGCTCAGTACCCGGGTCGAGGACGTCGCGGTAGGCGCGGAAGCGGTCCCGTACACCGTCCATGGTCAGGCGGCCGCCGGAGTCGGTGACGTAGACGCAGTGGGCGCCGTAGGACTCCATCAGCTTCGCCTGGCGGGCGAGTTCGGCGGGCTCGGCCATGTGGGACATCATCAGGAAGCCGGCCACGTCCATGCCCAGCTCGCGCGCGGCGCCGATGTGCTGCGCGGAGATGTCGGCCTCGGTGCAGTGCGTGGCGATGCGTACCGAGCGGATGCCGAGCGCGTGCGCCTGCTTGAGGTCGTGCAGGGTGCCGATGCCGGGCAACAGGAGGGTGGTGGGAATGGCTTGCCGGGCCGCGTCGGCGACCGCTTCGATCCATTCCCAGTCGGTGTGGGCGCCGACGCCGTAGTTGATGCTGGAGCCGGAGAGGCCGTCGCCGTGGGCGATCTCGATGGCGGCGACGCCGGCCGCATCCAGCGCCGCGGCGATGGCGCGGGCCTGGTCGGTGGTGTAGCGGTGCCGGACGGCGTGCATGCCGTCCCGCAGGGTCACGTCCTGGACGTACAGGGTGGGCGGAGTGTTCTGGACGGTGTTCTTGACGCTGGTCAACGTGCAACCGCCTTCGAGGAGTTGTGCGCGGCGATGCGCTCTGCGGTGCGCAGTGCCGCTGAGGTCATGATGTCGAGGTTGCCGGCGTAGGCGGGCAGGTAGTGTGCGGCGCCCTCCACTTCGAGGAAGACGGAGACCTTGACCGCGTTCTTGCCGGTGTCCGGCCCGGTCAGGGTGCGCAGCGGATCGTCGGCGGTGACCTTGTCGAACTGGACCTGCTGCTTGAGGCGGTAGCCGGGGACGTATGTCTGCACGTGGGTGACCATCTGCTCCACCGAAGCGGCCACCGCTGCCTCGTCGCAGTCGTCGACCAGGCAGTAGACCGTGTCTCGCATGATCAGCGGGGGCTCGGCCGGGTTCAGGACGATGATGGCCTTGCCGCGCGCGGCGCCGCCGACCTTCTCGATGGCCGCGGAGGTGGTCTCCGTGAACTCGTCGATGTTGGCCCGTGTGCCGGGACCGGCCGAGCGGGAGGAGATGGACGCGACGATCTCGCCGTAGTGGACCGGCGTCACGGCGTTCACGGCGGCGACGATGGGGATGGTTGCCTGGCCGCCACACGTCACCATGTTGACGTTGGTGGCCGCGAGGTGGTCACCGGCGTTGACCGGGGGGACGACGTACGGTCCCAGTGCGGCGGGGGTGAGGTCGACGACCGTCTTGCCGTGCTCGCGCAGCACTTGATCGTGGCGGCGGTGTGCGCCTGCGGAGGTGGCGTCGAAGACGATGCGCACGTCCTGGAACTCGTCCATGGCGACCAGGCCGTCGATGCCCTCGTGAGTGGTGGCGACCTTGAGCCGGCGCGCCCGGGCGAGACCGTCGGACGCCGGGTCGATGCCGGCCATGACGGCGATCTCCAGGCTGTCCGACAGCCTGAGCACCTTGATCATCAGATCGGTGCCGATGTTGCCGGAGCCGATCACGGCGACCTTGGTACGGGGTGCGGATGTCGTGGTGGTCACTGCTGCTCTGCCTTCTGGTCAGGGGCGGGCGGCGCGAAGCCGACGCGCACGGAACCGAGTCCGGAGATGGTCGCCTCGAAACGGCTGCCGGGTGTTGCGGCGGCCATCGGGCCGAGGGCGCCGGTCAGTACGACATCGCCGGCGCGCAGCGGATCACCCATCGCGGCCAGCGTCGAGGCGAGCCACACGGCGGCGTTCAAGGGGCTGTCCAGACAGTCGGCGCCGGTGCCTTGGGACACCTCCTCGCCGTCGCGGGTGAGCGACATGCGTACCGTGCGCAGGTCGACCGCGGTGAGTGGCACCGGCGTACCGCCGAGGACGAACAGGCCGGAGGAGGCGTTGTCGGCGACCGTATCGACCAGGCCGATGTCCCAGTCGACGATCCGGCTGTCGACGATCTCCAAGGCCGGCAGGGCGAAGTCCACGGCGCGCAGCACATCGGCGAGTGTGGTTTCCGGATGCGGCAGGTCGGTGGCGAGGACGAGTGCCACCTCGGCCTCGACCTTGGGCTGGAGCAGCCGCCGGTGCGGCACCGTGCCGCCGTCGGGGACCGTCATGTCGGACAGCAGTGCACCGAAGTCCGGCTGGTCGACGCCCAATTGGCGCTGGACGGCGGGCGAGGTAAGGCCGGTCTTGCGGCCGATCAGGCGACGGCCCTGCGCGAGCCGGCGTTCGACGTTGTGGCGCTGCACGGCATAGGCAGCGGTAACGTCGCCGGCCGGGAGTTGATCACGTACCGGCGGACACGGCACGCCGGCCTGCTCGGCCTCCCAGAGCGCATCAGCCGCCTTGCGTGCCTCTGGGGACAGTGTGTCGGGGGAGTGGGACGACGCCATGGGCAACCTTCCGGGAGGGCGGTGGCGAACAGCTCCTGGATAGAGGACACACGGTGCGTGCAGCAATATTCGTTCCGTGTCACGGAACAAGTCGAACGGCACGGCGCTGGAAAAGGCAGTCGTCCTGCTGGAGTGCTTCACGCCAATGGGCGGCCCGTTCCGTCTGACGGAGCCGGCGGAGCGGGCGGGCTTGCGACGCTCCGTGTGGTCAGCGACGGCAGTCCGGTACTGGCCAGACGCTTCACGGCCGCCGGTCCGCCGGGGTGCCCGCCTGCACCGCTGTCCTCAACGCACTCAACGGCGGCTCCACCACGCCTCCTTCGGACTCCGGAACGATCAAGGGCATCGGCTCGGGCCGCTGCCTCGACGTCCCCGACTCCAGCACCACCGACGGCACCCAACTCCAGCTGTGGACCTGCTCGGGCGGCACCAGCCAGCAGTGGACGTACACCTCCGCCGGCGAGCTGCGGGACTACGGCAGCGAGTGACTGTGGCTGATGCAGCTCTCCTTCTGCTCGAACGGCAGTAACCAGCGCTGGACTCGCACCTGATAGGGACTGCCGCGCTCGAGAAGACGGATCGATAAGGGCCCGCGGCGCGGCTTCCCTCGCCCCCACGAACGCGCTCGTGCGCCGGGGTCGCCGCCATGGTGGCGGCGACCCTCGCGATCGGCATGCTCGCCGGGGGGAATCCGGCGCCCGCTCCGATGGGGCGCACGCGTTCTGCTGGGTCAGCCGCGGCCGGCCCACTCCACGACGATGTCGGCGAACTCCTGCGGCACCTGCTCCGGCGCCGCCACGTGTCCGTCGGACAGCACTCTGGTCGGACAACCGAGCGCCGCAGCGAACTTCGCCAGGGACGGCCGGGAGAACCTGTCGTCGGGGGCGCAGACCGCGAGCGTGCGCGCGGTGATCTTCGGCAGGCGGGGCTCCATGGCGTAGCGGCGCACCGCCTCGTGGCCCTCCTCGACCCGGTCGAGGACGGTCAGCGCATCGATGACGTACCGGGTCAGGGCCGCTTCCTCGCCCGGCTGGTAGAAGGCGCGCCGGTTGTCCCACAGCGCCCGCAGGTGCGTGCCGTCGGGCGCGGGATCGACGGGGTCGACGCTGCCGTGGACGCCGTTGCGCTTCTCGTCGTCGACGAACGAGGTCCCCGAAAGCAGCAGGCTTGCCACGCGGTCCTGGAAGCGGGCCGCCACCTCGACGGCGACCACCCCGCCGGTATGGTGCCCGACCAGGTGGAAGCGGTCCAGGCCGAGCGCCTCGATCAGGTCGCCGACGCCGTCCGCGAAGCGTTCGATGGTGTGCGGCCCATCGGGCTTCGCGGACGCTCCGTAGCCCAGGGTGTCCATCGCGATCGCCCGATACCGGGCACCGACCAGGGGGAGCACGTCGAGGTACTCCGTCCAGGAGCGGGGTGTCTGGTGGAGCAGCAGCACAGGCTCGCCGTCGCCGGACTCCACGTAGTGCAACTGGCCGAAGCGGCTGGAGGCGTAGCCCTTCCGAAGCGTGCTCGCGTCCGTTATGTCCGTCATATCTGGATCGCTTTCGTCACAAGGTCGGCAGCACGGAGGCGCCGACGGCTTCGATGAGGTCGGTGGGCGGGTCGTACGAGCCGACGTGCTGAAGGAACACTCCGCTCACGCGGCGGCGATGTCGCCCTCGGCGGCGCTCACCGAGCGTTCACCAGCGGAGTGTCGACGCCCACCGGGCCGAGGGGAGTCGCCCCGCCGGGGGAGCCGAGCGCGCTGTCGCGACCGGGAAGGACCTCCACGAAGAAGCGCTTGTTGTCCTCGCGGAAGTCCGGGTCCGCCTTGCGGTCCACCGTGATCGCCTGCTCCGGGCAGGCGACTTCGCAGGCGCCGCAGTCGATGCACTCCATCGGGTTGATGTAGAGCTTGCGCTCGCCCTCGTAAATGCAGTCGACCGGGCACTCCTCCACGCAGGACCGGTCCATGATGTCGACGCAGGACGCGCCGATGACGTACGTCATGGTGTACTCAGTGCTCCTTCTCGGTGGAGTGCCCGGGGAACAGGGCAGCCTCCGGGTCGATGACGGTCGCCGCGTTGTTGACGGCGGTGGCGGCCTCGCCGAAGCCGACCGAGATGAGGCGGACCTTGCCGGGGTAGTCGGTGATGTCGCCCGCGGCGAACACCCGGGGCAGGTTGGTCGCCATGTGGGTGTCGACCGTGATCTTCCGGGCCTGGAGGTCGAGCCCCCAGTGCTGCAGCGGCCCGAGATCGGCGAGGAAGCCGAGCGCGGCGACCACGGTCCCGGCCGGGACGAGGCGGGTCTCCTTGGTCGTGCGGTGCCGGATCTCGGCCTGCTCCACCCGGTCGGCGCCGAGGAGGCGGCTCACCTCGCAGTCGGTGACGATCTCCACGCCGAGGGTGCGGACCTTCTCGACGGACGCCGCGTGGGCGCGGAAGCGGGCGGTACGGTGCACGAGGGTGACCGAGCGGGCGATCGGCGCGAGGAGGGCCGCCCAGTCGAAGGCGCTGTCACCGCCGCCCACGACCACAACGTCCCGGTCCGCGTGCACGGACGGGTCCGGCACGAAGTACTCCAGGCCGCGGCCGAGGAACTCCTCCCCGGCGGGCAGCGGGCGCGGGGTGAACGTGCCCACGCCGCCCGTGATGACGACCGCCTTGGCGCGCACCGTCGCCCCCTGGTCGCTGCGGACGACCGGCAGGCCGTCGGCGTCGTGCGTCAGCTCGGCGGCCCGGTGGCCCAGGAGATAGCGCGGAGAGTAGGGCTCGGCCTGGGCGATGAGACCGTCCACCAGATCGCGGCCGCGCACGGACAGGAAGCCGGCGATGTCGAAGATCGGCTTCTCGGGATACATCGCGCTGATCTGCCCGCCGAGCTGCGGCAGGACGTCCATGACGGTGACGGTCAGGCCGCGGAACCCTGCGTAGTAAGCGCCGTAGAGGCCCGCCGGACCGGCGCCGATGATCAGGACGTCGGTGGCCAGGACGCCGGTTTCGTCGGTGAGTTGGCTCATGGTGTGAGCGTAGGAACGAGGCGGCGGTTCTCCCTACGGAGTCGTTCCGGTGAGCAGGACGCGGCTGGTCGGGCGGGTGTGCGGCGGGGGCGTCGGGTCTCCGGAACACGGTGAGGGGCCCGCCGTCCGGCGGGCCCCTTCGCACTCGTACTGCGTGTACTGCTTTCCTTGCGGCGTACCCGGTCGCGCGGCGGACCCGCGACCGCGCTTCCGGCGGAGCACTCAGGCCAGTGAACGCCCGATGCCGAGCGCAGCCGTCCGGAGTGCCGTCGCGTACCCTGCCGCGTCCATCCGGTAGGTGGGCGCCGTGATGGACAACGCGCCCACCAGCGTGGTGCCTCCGGCGAACACCGGAACGGCCAGGCTCGCGTAACCGAGTCTGATCTCCTCGGACTCCAGGACGATGCCCTCCTCCCGGATCCGGTCGAGCTGAGCGCGCAGGCGGCCCGGTGAGATCACCGTGTGCCGGGTGATCGGCTTGAGGCCGCCCCTGACCACGTCGACGAAGAGCGACGGCGGCGAGTACGCGAGGATCGCCTTGCCGGTGCCCGTGCAGTACAGGGGGAGCCGGCCCGCCACCCGGGACTCGGCGTTCAGCCCGCGGTGCGGGAAGATCTTGTCCAGGTAGACGACGTCCAGGCTGTCGTGGATGGCGAAGTGGATGGTCTCCCGGGTGATCAGGAGAAGATCCTCCATGTACGGCTGCACGGCCTCGCGCAGGATGCGCTGCCGGTGCACCCGCTGCCCCAGCTCGAACAGACGCAGTCCGAGCCGGTAGTCGCACCCCTCTCGCTCCAGCAGCCCCCAGGTCACCAGCTCTTGGGCCAGCCGGTGCACCGTGGCCTTGGCCGCCCCCGAACGACGCACCAGCTCGGCCAGCGAGAGGGCGGCGTCGTCGGAGGTGAAGGACTCCAGGATCGGACGGACCTTCCCCAGAACGGAGTTCATGGAGTCGGCCCCGCCCACCTCCTCGCTCTCGGGCCCCGGCGCGGCGCGGTGTGCCGAGAGCACGAGGCCCTGCGGCGCCGGGTGCGCGACCGGGTGTGCGAGGGGGTGGTGACTGGCCGGCGCCACGTCGGCCGGCGCTTTCATGCCGACTGCCCCGCGTCCACGGCCGCCGGGTCGATGACCGCGACGCCCATCCCGGTGAGCCACTCGGGCATCGGCTCGTACGCCAGACGCCGTGCGGGCGCATGATCCAGGGCGGCGGCCATCAGCAGCCACGTCCGCAGCTCCTGCGCGCCGTTGCCCGCCGCCTTCTCCAGTTCCTCGGTCGTGTACGCGGTGAGGCGGTGTGCCTCGCCGCGTTCGAGGAGGGTGAGGAATTCGTTGTCGAACTCAGGGGTGAGGTGGGCCTCGGCGGCCCGGATGATCTCGCGGCGGCGGGCGTCGTAGTCCTGCCAGTTCTCGCGGCCGTTGAGCCACGCGCCGACCATGAACTCTTCGTCGTCGCCGTGCGGTTCGCGCCAGTCCGGCCAGGGCAGCCGGTGTGAGAGGCCGCCCGAGCCGACCACCGCGACCCGCCGGTCGCCGGGGAAGGCGAGCACGGCCTCGCGGATGGCGCGCCCCAGTTCCTGACATCGCTCCAGGGTCGGCAGCGGGTGCGCGAAGACGTTCACCACCAGCGGCACGATCTCCACGTCGAGCCCGTCGAGCAGGTACTGGATGGCGTGCGACTGCCCGTGGTCGATCTGGAGCCGGGCGGAGAACGCCGGATCGAACCGGCCGCTCTCCACCAACGAGTCGGCGATGTGCCGCGCGAGCGGCACGTCCACCGGCTGCGGGCCCTTCGGCGTCCCGGACTCGCCGCTCGCAATACACTCCCCGACGCCCAGCGTGAACGGCGGGATCAGATCGAGCCAGAACCCGCGGAAGTGGTTCGAGCCGATCAGGACGACGGTGTCGGGACGGGAGCGGGCCAATTCGTCGCGGGCCTCCCCGAGCGCGTCACGGAAGCGTTCGGCGCGGTCCTTGTGGACGGTCTCGTCCCAGTGCGTGTTCATCAGCGTGCTGTGGGAGGCCCCCACGCCGAGCACGATCTCGCTCATGCCGTTGCTCCTTCCGGCTCCACGGCGGGCCCGGACTCCCCGGCGGAGGCGCACTCCGCGTGGGAACGGGTCACGGTGTCGACCGCCGTGCGGATCAGATGGCGGGTCAGTTTCTGCATCTCCCGTACGGAGACGGTGTTCATGCCGCGGGCGAAGTCGATGTCGAAGGGTGCCTCGGCCACCTTCGGCATGCCGACGCGGACCGTCGGGATGCCGCGCCCGCGCAGGATGTTCGCGTCGGTCGCGCCGCTGTTGCCGTTCACGACCTCGTGCGGGCGCCCTTCGAGGGCCTCCCACCCGGCGACCGCGCTGCGAAAGACCCAGCTCTCCCGGCTGGTGGTGGTCCCCGGGACGGCGAGGATCATCTCGACCGTGGCGTCGAGCCCCGGCATCGAGCGCTTCAACTCCGCTATGGTCGAGGTGAATTCACGCTTCGCCTGCATGGGCGTCGTCTCCGGGGTGATCCGCAGGTCGACCCGCAGGGTGCAGGCCGCCGTGGTCACCGCGGCCATGCGCGGCCAGCCGCCCCGCACCGACGACACGATGCCCTGCGGCGAGACCGTGCCGCCGGTGTGCCGCTTCGCGTACTCGGCGAACCACCGCTCCAGGTGCCGTACGACGTCGCCGGCGCGACTGATCGCGTTGTCGTACGGGAGCCGGTGGCGCGAGCCCACATAGGTGTGGGTGCCGTGCACCGTCACCTCGAACCAGACCAGGCCGACCTCGTCCCACGACACGGTCCACCCCGGCTTGGCGATGACCGCGTAGTCGGTGTACACGCCCTGCTCAAGGAGGAACGAACAGCCCGCGCCCTGGCCGGTGTTGAGCCGGTCGCTGCCGGGCAGGGCGTTGGTCGGCATGCCGCCGGCGCCGAACGCGGCCACCAGGTCCCCGGTCAGCGGAACTCCGGCCAGCGCGATCGCCTCGGCGGCCAGCATCACGCAGGCCGCGTGGCCTTTGGGGTTGGAGGCGCCGAGGCCGGTCACCAGATCGTCGTAGACGGTGGCCTCGGGGCGCATGTCCTCGCGCAGCTTCGGCCCGATCCACGGCACGTCCTCGCACTCGTCGCCCACAGTGAGGGTGTCGATGGGCGCGTACAGCATCAGATCGGGTCCGGTGCCGTCGCCCTCGAGCCGGGCCCACGCGTTCGCCTGGCGGGCGTCGAGCGGCTGACAGGCCGCGCGCAGTCCGACCGATGCGAGGGTCCCGGCGATGTGTTCGGCGAGCGGCCGCTCGTCACCGGTCGGACTGGCGATCCCGACGAGGCCGACGATCAGCTCACGCAGCCGCTCGTCGGTGACATACCCCCAGGCCTCCGTCACCCAGGCGCGACGCCGGTCGTCGAGCCCGGAGAGTCCGGAGGGCTCGTCGATGGGCTTGTCGCCGCTCACTGATTGACCCGGTGCACCTGGGTCAACGTCGTCTCCGCGAAGCGCTTCCTGGCGCGGGGGAGTGCCACCGCGATGGCGACACCGAGCAGGATCTTGAGCAGGGTGCGGGCCATGATCAGGCCTCCGTTTCCGTGGTGTCCGTGGTGGGTTCGGTGACGCCGGCGGCGGCGAGCTTCTTGCCGTACTCCTCCTCGCTGAGGTTGCGCCAGGAGGTCAGCGACACGTCGGGGCGGTAGAGCTTCTCCGGGGGCGCGTCGGTCACGTCGACCATCCAGGCGTCCTGGCCGGAGAACTGGCCGTGGAACAGCCAGCGGATGGCGCCGAGGTACTTGCCGTAGAAGCGGAGGGTGTCCCAGCCCTGCTTGAAGTTGACCATCACGCCGACGTACATGTGGTGGTCGTCGTCGATCGGCACGTAGAACTCGTAGTGCATGAAGTTGGGGTAGGCGATCCGCAGCATGCCCGGCATCGACAGGGACGCGAAGCCGGGGAAATCCTGGGACTCGATCACCGGGTCGATGTTGTCGGTCTTGCCGGTGTTGCCGAGGTTGAACGTCCCCTCCGGCGGCTGCTTCATCCACCACCGCTTGTTGGTCCAGCGGCCCACGCCCGGGAAGTCGGCATCCCAGTAGACCTCGTCCTGGACGCGGTAGATCCAGCGGCCCTTCGGCACGATCCGCGTGATGTTCCACGTCGGCATCGGCTTGAACAGCCGCCACAGTGCCGTCCGGTGGAGGTACTTGGCGTGCCCTTCGTCGAAGCCGTTCTCGCAGGCGAAGCGCCAGTTGCCGGCACGCGGATCGAAGCGGCCGCCCATCACGAAGGCGTTCGACACCAGCTCCTCGGGCAGCTGCTCGTCGATCGGGTGCGGCTCCTCCTCGGCGATCGGCATGTACACCCAGACCATGCCGAGCCGCTCCTCGACGGCGTACGTGCGCACGCCCAGCTTGCCTGTGAGGCGGCAGCCGGGACCGTCGGTGATGACCGCCGACAGCTTGCCGGTGGGCAGGTCGAAGGTCCAGCCGTGATACGGGCAGCTGACGGTGCCGGGGAACTGCTGGTTACCCTCCGACAGCGGGACGCCGCGGTGCGGGCAGCGGTTGTGCAGCGCGTACACCTTGCCGCTGTCGCGGATCAGCGTGATCTTCTCGCCGCAGAGCGTGAACGGCTTCGGGTCGTCGGTGATGTGGCTCGACCAGGTGACCGGGTACCAGTAGCCGCGGAATCCTGACGCCGCCTTGTCGTAGTGGGGCCAGGACGACCAGTCCTGCCGGCCGATCTTGTCGGCGGATGCGCGTGGCGCCTTGGCGGGCTCCTTCGCTGCGGTCTTCCGTGCGGCGGGGGATCGTTCGCTCGTCGTCATCTCGTCGTGGCCTCCTGCTCCGGTGGGTGTGCGGCACGAGCATCCGGCGCGGCGCGACGCCTGCCTATGAACCCGTTCCGGTGAACGGACCGTGGCCGGCAGCGGACCGGTCAACGAACCATTGACCTTGGTCGCTCAGGGGCGGCCGGACAGCATCTGTTCATGAACCGCATGACGATTCCCGGCCTGGTCGACGCGGTGGCCGCTCACCACGGCGAACGGGCCTTCCTGACCCTCGACGGAACCATGCGCACCTACGCGCAGACGCGCACGGCCGCGGCCACGATGGCCGGCGCGCTGGCGGCCCGGGGCTGCCGCCCGGGGGACCGGGTCGCCGCGCTCCTGTCCAACCGCGTCGAACTGATCGATCTGGTGCTCGGCTGTGCCTGGCTCGGCGCGGTCGTGGTCCCGCTCAACACGGCACTGCACGGACGGCTGCTCCGGCACGCGCTGGACGAGTCGGAGCCGCAGTTCCTGTACGTGGAGGAGGAGCTGGCCGCACGCGTGGGGGAAGTGGGATACGCGGGGGAGGTGTGGGTGACGGGTTCGCCGCAGGCGCCGGTCGCCGGCATCGAAAAGGCGCTCGACGCCCATCCGTCCCGCCCCGGTGACACGGCCGCCATCCTGTTCACCTCCGGCACCACCGGCCCCTCCCGCGGCGTGCGCTGCCCGCACGCCCAGTTCGCCTGGTGGGGCCGGAACGTGGCCGACTCGCTGCGGCTGACCGCCGACGACACCCTCTACACCTGCCTGCCCCTGTTCCACACCAACGCGCTCAACACGCTGGCGCAGGCGATGACGGTGGGGGCCTCCATGGTGGTGGACCGCAGGTTCTCCGCCTCGCGCCACTGGACACGAGCCGCCGAGACGGGAGCCACGTGCGTGTATGTGCTCGGCGCCATGGTGCCGATGCTGCTCGCGCAGCAGCCCGGGCCCGCCGACCGCGCGCACCGGGCCTGGCGCGGACTCGGCCCGGGCACGCCCGGCGCGCTGTGGGACGTGTTCCGCGAGCGGTTCGGCGTGACCCTCGTCGACGGGTTCGGCTCCACGGAGACCAACCTGGTCATCGGCTCCGTACCGGAGGACTGCCGTCCCGGTTGCATGGGCACGGTGCGCGACGGCTTCGAGGCGCGGGTCGTCGGCCCGGACCTCTCGTCCGTGCCGGACGGAACGCCCGGGGAACTCGTCGTCCGCACCGACCAGGAGCATGCCTTCGCCACGGGCTACCTGGGCGACGTGACACCCGATCCGGGTGCGTGGCGCCGCACCGGGGACCGTGTGGTGCGCGAGCCCGACGGCTGGTTCCGCTTCGTCGACCGCGTCAAGGACAGCATCCGGCGCCGCGGCGAGAACATCTCGTCGTACGAGGTCGAGACCGCGCTGCGGGCGCATCCCGATGTCGCCGAGGCAGCCGCGTTCCCGGTTCCGTCCACGCTCGCCGAGGACGAGGTGATGGTGGCGGTCGTCCCGCGCGCCGGCCGCACGCTCGAACCGGCGCAGGTGGCGCGGCACTGCGCGCGGGAGCTTCCCGCGTTCGCGGTGCCACGGTATGTGGACGTGGTCACGGCGTTGCCGCTCACGGAGACGGGCAAGGTACGCAAGTCCGTGCTGCGGGAGCGGGGGGTGACCGGGGGGACGTGGGACCGGTGCGGCTAGGAGTCCGTACCGGACGGGCGGTGGCCGGGTGCCGGTTTCGTCGTGGCTGATCGCGCAGTTCCCCGCGCCCCTGAAGGCACGCGCTGCGCGCGGCCTTCCCCGACGAGACACCGCACGAAGTGCGTGCATGTCCGGGGCGCGGCTCCGTCGCGGGTCGCGCCCTGCGACGGAGCCGCGCCCGGGCCGACAACACGCCGGCCCAGGCTCTCACCCGGGCAGCAGCACAGCCCGCCCCCGCACGCGCCCGACCCGCAGGGCGTCGAGCGCCGCGGGAGCGTCCGCCAGCCCGAATTCCTCGACGGCCAGGGTCAGTTCACCCTCGGAGAGCCGTCGGACCAGGTCGCCGGAGACCTCGCGGGCCCGGCGCTCCTGGCGGATCATGTTCACCGGCAGCAGCGCCACCTCGTCGAGCAGCCAGCTCGGCAGATCGAGCTCGACGTGCGGGCCCGCCACGTAGCCGATGACCACGGCGCGTCCGCCCCGCCGCACCCACCGGCTGCGGCCGACAAGGCCCGCGCCGCCGAGCGTGTCGACGAGCAGCGAGGCCGACCGGTCCTGGGCGAGACCTTCCGCGTCGTCCAGCGTCAGAGCCTCGACCCCCTTCGGCACTTCGGCCAGCTGGTCCTCCCGGCCGACCACGCCGGTCACCCGGGCGCCCGTGGCCAGTGCCTGCTGGGCCACCATCGCGCCGACCGCGCCGGCGGCGCCCACCACGACGACGTTCTCGTCCTGACCGATCCGGGCGATGTCGTGCAGCGCCACGTACGCGGTCGTGGCGGGGACGAAGAAGCTCGCCGCCACCGCGGGGTCGAGCGGGGCGGCGAGCGGGGTGACGGCCTTGCGCTTCACGCTGACCCGCTCGGTCCATGTGCCGTCGCGCAGCAGGCCCAGGCCGCCTCCCCGCAGCACGACCTGTGTACCCGGCGTGAGACCGGAGTCGGCGTCCGCCTCCAGGACTGTGCCCGCGCCCTCGACGCCGCCGATGTACGGAAGCGAGGGCTTGAGCTCGAAGTCGCCGGACGCGACGGTGACATCAAGGTGCGAGACACCGCCCGCCGTCACCTGGACGAGGACCTCGCCCGGTGCGCGGACGGGCTCGGGCACCTCGTCGAGGACGGGCGCGGCGCCCCAGTCGTGGAACCGGACCGCCCGCATCAGCCGGCGGCCTTGCCGATGAACTCGAGGCTGAGCGCGTTGTAGCGCTCGGCCTGCTCGTGCTGCGGCCAGTGCCCGCAGTTCTCGAAGAGTTCGAGGCGCGAGCCGGGAATGGCCTCGTGCAGGGCCGTCGCCTCGGGGGTCTCGCCGAAGGGGTTCTGACGTCCCCACACCACCAGCGTCGGCTGGGTGATCCGGGCCAGGTGCTCGGGGCGCAGCAGATTGCGCTGGCGGCGCTCCATCTCTTGGAGGGACAGGAGGTTGTCGACGCCCGCGACGAACTCCGGCGTGTGGTAGATCGCGTGCCGGACCTCGACCAGCTCCTCGGTGGCGGAGGCGTCGTCGGCCATCAGCAGCCGCATCCGCTTGCGGGTGAGCTCGATGTCGTCGGAGGTGACGGCCTGCTTGGTGCTGGTGCGGATGCGGTCCATCACCTCGGGGTTCGCCACCGTACCGCCGGAGCAGAGGAGTTGGAGGCTGCGCACCCGCTCCGGGTGCTCGATGGCGGCGCGGGCGCCGACCCAGCCACCCAGGGACTCGCCGACGATGTGGACGCTGTCGACACCGACGGCGTCCAGGTAGTCGATCAGGTGGGCGACGTAGTCGGCGATCTCGTACGGCTTGTCGGGCTTGCCGGTGTAGCCGTGGCCGAGCATGTCGATGGCGTGCAGGTCGTAGGCGGCGTGCGCGGTGATGTTGCGCGCGAAGGCCTCCAGGTGACCGCTGGTGCCGTGCAGGAAGACGACGGCCTGGGCGGTCGGGTCACCGGCGCGCAGGGTGCGGGTGGGGACTCCGGCGGCGTCGACGTACTCGACGCGGAAGGGGGTGGGGCTGATCTCTGTCCAGATGGACATGCTGCACTCCGTAGGGCGGTTGGGAAGGGGGAAGCTTCAGCTCAAGGAATTGAGGAAGCCGCTGACCACCGAGTGGTACGCCTCGGGGCGCTCCTCCTCGAGGTGGTGGGAGGTGTGGTCCATCACGTGGAGGTTCCCGTTCGGCACCATGCGGGCCAGCATCAGCGGGTAGTCCGGGGTGAGGAACGCGTCCTGCATGCCCCACATGAACAGCGTGGGAGCCTGGATCTGCCCCAGTTCCTCGGTGAGGTCCTGCCAGTCGCCGCGCGGCGAGTCGGACATGGCCGCCAGCGCGCGCTCCTCCTCGTCGAGGCTCTGCTCGTAGCGCAGCGTCAGTGTTTCCTCGGGGAGCTTCGTACCGTCGTACCACTCCAGCTTCGTGATGAGGTCCCGCATCTTCTCGCGGGTCGGGCCCTCGCCGCCGTAGTAGATGTCGCGGGCCGTGCGGCCGCGGTGCCCGTTCTCGGGGAGCGGGGCGAGCGGCCCGTAGAAGACGGGCATGCTGCCCGTGATGACCAGCGAGCGGACCCGGTCCGGGTACTTCGCGGCGAGGTTGAGGGCGATGGTGCCGCCCCACGAGCTGCACACGAAGTCGGCGCGGTCGACGCCGAGCGTGTCCAGCAGGCCGACGGTCTTCGCCGCGTGGTGGTCCCACATCGGGCCCTTGATGGGGGACTTCTCCGACTTGCCGTACTGCTGGATGTCGACGAGCAGACAGCGCCGGTCGGCCGCGAACAGGTGCGCGACGGGCCCGAAGTCGCTCCACGCGGTGCAGCCGGGGCCGCCACCGTGCAGGAACACGGTGTCGGGCCCCGAGCCGAGGTCGTGATAGTGGTAGCGGATTCCCGCGCCGTCCGCGTAGTGGCTCTCCGGTGCTGGTGACATGCGAGTCCTTCCGTAGGAATGCAGGGGGGTACGGTGTCGAGCCCATCACCGAACCGGGCGCGGGCCCAGCGTCGCGGTCCGTTCAGCGAACCGCTCTCGCTGGGTGACTCGGATGACCGCTCACTGCGCGGTGTAGCCGCCGTCCGCGTGCACTACCGCGCCGGTGGTGAAGGACGAGCCGGCGGCGAGCAGCGGGAGCACCGCGTGTGCGATGTCCTCGGGCCTGCCCCAGCGGCCCAGCGGCACCTTGGCGGTGAAGGCGGCCTGGGCGGCGGCGTCGGTAGCGGTGTCACTCTCGTTCATGGGGGTGCGAACGGGGCCGGGCGCGACGCAGTTCACGGTGACGCCGGTCCCGGCGACCTCCAGGGCCGCCGACCGGGTGAGCGCGGCGACCGCGCCCTTGGTGGCGGCGTAACCGGACCGTTCGGGGGCGCCGGTCGAGCCGAGCACGGAGCCGATCGTGACGATGCGACCGTGCCCCGCGTCGAGCATGCCGGGCAGGACGGCGCGCATCGCCAGCCACGTGCCGATGACGTTGGTGTCGAGGGCGGCGCGGAAGTCGTCGGGCGTGAGGTCGAGCACCGAGCCGCGGGCCAGGCGGCCGGCGGCAGTCACCAGACCGATGACGGGGCCCCAGCGTTCGGCGGCCCGGCTCACGGCCGCGGCCAGCGCGTCGGGGTCGGTGGTGTCCGCGACCAGCGCCAACTGGCGCTCGCTCGCGATGCTTTCGAGCTGCTTCGCCGCTGCGCGGCAGCGGTCTTCGGAACGCCCGGTGACCACCACGGGGCGCCCGGCGCGGGCCACCGCCTCCGCGATGGCCAGGCCGATGCCACTCGTGCCGCCCGTGACGAGCACGGCCCCGTTCTGCGTGGCTTCTTCGGTGTGCTGGGTCTCGGTGTGCTGTAGGGAACTCATCCGCCGAGGATGCGGAACGTACGGCAGCACGCCAATGCGGGCGGTCCGGTCACCGGAACCGGACCACCCGCGATGGCGCTGCCTCACTGTCCGGTGAACACCGCGGTCCTCTTCTCCAGGAACGCCTGAAGCCCCTCCGCCGCGTCAGCGGTCCCCATCAGGTCGGCGACGCCCTTCTCCTCGCGCTCCAGGGCCTGTTCGAGGGGCAGCCCGTACCCCTCGTCGACGACCCGCTTGAGCAGGGCGATGGTGGCCGTCGGCTGCGCCGCGAGGCGGCGGGCCCGCTCGGCGACCGTCGCCTCGAACTCGGCCTGCTCCACCACGACGTCGACAAGTCCGAGCTCCAGTGCGCGCTGCGGTGTCAGCCCTTCCCCCTCGATGATCAGGCGCTTCGCCAGGTGGGGGCCGATGAGCCGGGGGAGTCGCTGACTGCCACCGGCCCCCGGGAACAGCCCGAGCCGCATCTCCGGGAAGCCGAACGTGGCTTCCGTCGAGAGGATCCGCAGGTCGCAGGCGAGCGACAACTCTCCGCCGCCGCCCAGCGCGTGGCCGTTCATCGCCGCGACGACCGGCTTGGGGGTCTGCTCGATCACCCGCTGTACGTGGATCCAGCGGCGCATCTTCGCCTGGTTCTCCGCGGACAGATCCCGCATGACGGCGATGTCGGCACCTGCGATGAAGAACCGGCCGGTGCCGGTGATGACGATGCAGCGCACCTCCGGATCGGCGGCCAGCGGCGACAGAGTCGCGAGAAACTCCTCGATCATCGCCGGATCCACGGCGTTCACCTTGGGACGGTCCACGCGGACGGTGGCCACTCCGCCGTCGCGCGTCACGTGCAGTACGGAGGGCTTCTTCTGGAGCAGCTTGTCCTGGGTCATCCTCGCCTCGCTCACTCGGTCACTCCTTCGGCGGTCAGCGTCGCCAGCCGTTCATCGCTCAGGCCCAGCAGTTCTCGCAGCACCTCGTCGGTGTGCTGGCCGAGGAGAGGTGCGGGCCGGTTGAGTTCGCCCGGCGTCGCCGTCAGCCGTGCGACGATGCCCTCGTGCCGGACCGGCCCGGTGAGAGGGTGGTCCAGTACGGGGTAGAAGCCGCGGGCCGCGAGCTGCTCATCGGTCTCGACCAGGTCCTGCCCGGTCGCCACGACCGCTGCCGCGACGCCCTCCGCCTGGAGCATCTCGGCCAGCTTGTGGCCGTCCTGCCGGCTCGTCCAGGCGGCGAGGGCAGCGTCGATCTCGTCCTCGTGCGCGCGGCGAGCAGCCAAGTCGCCTTCAACGCAGGGGAGGTCGACGAGGCGCGTCAGCGCGTGCCACTGCGCTTCGTCGGTCACCGACACCGCCACCCACCGGTCGTCCCCG
This sequence comes from Streptomyces purpurogeneiscleroticus, assembly GCF_020024005.1. Lineage (NCBI taxonomy): Bacteria > Bacillati > Actinomycetota > Actinomycetes > Kitasatosporales > Streptomycetaceae > Streptomyces > Streptomyces purpurogeneiscleroticus. The sequence goes on along the minus strand of NZ_NHSG01000208.1, from coordinate 8,675 downwards.
GCCGCCGGATACACACCGTGCGGCACGGCGTGCGGCGACCGGTTCGGGAACTCGGTGGTCCGGGGATCCGGCCCGCCGTCGCCCAGGACGGATTCCAGGGCGGCCGGGCCCATCGTCGCGGCCATCGCCTCCAGCTGGGACAGATCCACGTGGCCGCCACGCCCGCGCGCCAGCAGGTCGAGCGTGGCGAGCACCGCGGAATTGGCCGCGATCATGTCGCCGAGCCCGAAGGTCAGACCCTGCGGCGGGCCACCCGGGTCGCTGGTCTCGCTGGACAGGCCGGACATCGCGGCGAGCGTGTCGGCGAACGTGACGGCGTTGCGCCAGGGACCGGTCTGCCCGACCCCCGCCATCGACACCAGGATCACGTCCGGGTTGAGTTCGCGCAGCGACGTGTAGTCCATGCCCCAGCGGGCGAGCACACCCGGGCTGAAGTTCTCCACGACGACGTCGCAGTGCGGGACCAGCTCGCGCAGCAGTCGCCGGCCCTCCTCGGTCCGCAGGTTCAGGGCGACGCCGCGCTTGTTGCGGTTGAAGTTGATGAAGTAGCCGCTGTCGTCGGGGTCGGAGCCCGACCGCAGATGCATCGACGGGGCGAAACGCGTGGGGTCCTGGCGGTGCCGCGACTCGACCTTGACGATGTCCGCACCGTGCTCCCCGAACTGCTTGGTCACGTACGGACCGGCGAGGACCCAGGTCAGGTCGAGGACCCGCACCCCTTCCAGGGCCTTGGACTTCGGGGCCCTGGAAGGGGGCTGCTCACCACGGCCGCGCACCTGGTTCTGTTCAGACCTGCGCCACGGCTCATCGCCCGGCGCCACCTCCCGGAGCGCGGGAAGAGTGACCGGCCGCGGCAGCGCCGCCCACGGAAACCCGACGTCCTCGACGCCGCCGTCCGGCAGCCCCTCGCCGGTGATCGTGACCAGGGACTCGCGGTGGCGCAGCTGCGGGTTGTCGGTGAGACGCGCGGCCGGTACGACCTCCGCCCACGGCAGGGCCCGCTCCCGCGCCTCTGCGGCCAGTTCGGCGGCCCGCTGCCCCGCCGCGAACCGCCGCACGACAGCGTCCACATGGGGGCGCTGCTGCCACCGGAACGAGGCGTCCTGCCAGCGCTCGTCGAGGAGGTCACTGGCCTCGCCCCGCTCGGCCATCCACGCCAGCAGATCCGTCCACATCCGGTTGCTGCCGGAGTAGCCCCCGGCCACGTAACCGTCCGCCGCCTCGAAGATCTGGTGCGCCACGTGTTCGTACACCCCTCCGTTGCGTACCGGGAAACGTCCGGCGTGGATCCATGCGAGGGCGCCGGTCTCCAGCGTGGCGGCGACGGCCTCCTGCGCGGAGACGTCGACCAGCTGAGGAGTGCCCGACACGACGGCCAGGAGCGCCCCGATCGCCGCGTGGGCGCCGGCGGTCTGCAGCGCCTGCTCCCGCGGCGGCGGCTTGGGCTGTCCGTCGGGGCGCCCGCCGAGCCAGGTCATGCCGCCCGCCGACGCCAGCACCAGATCGTCGCCGGTCCAGTCGCGGCGCGGCCCGGTCAGCCCGAAGGGCGTCACCACCACGTGCACGGCGTGCGGCCACCGGGACGAACCGTCCTCCCGCAGGCCGCGCAACCGCGCCACGGGCCCGCTCTCCAGGACGACGTCGGCGACCGCCGCCAGTGCGTCGAGCTCGGCCGGGTCCTCCGCCGGCACCCAGCGCTTGCCCGCGTGCCAGTGCGTGCGGGCCGCCGGGTCGAGGCCGGTGCCCGGCTCGGTCCGTACGACGTCGGCGCCGATCCCGACGAGCAACCGGGCGCCCTGGAAAGCGAGTTCATCGGTCAGATCCAGCACGCGCAGTGCTGCCGGGTCCGTGTCTGGTCCCACCACGGCTCCTCCCCTTACGTGTCCGCAGCCTTTGCGGAATCTCACGATCAACGGGGGCGGGAAGGCGGGCCACCGGGGTGTTCTGCTGACCGGAACCGGATCCGGAACCGGGGCATGGCCCGAGAGCAGTGGCGGGCGAGTGCTCAGCTCGCGGCGTGGGCGGGACGCACCCCGGCCGGCTTCGGCCCGCGTACCGTGCGCGCCGCGCGTGGCGTTCCGTACGACGGACTCTCCACCGTCTTCCGCGCCACGCCCCGCTCGATGCTCTCCGCCGTGGCCCGCAGCGCCGCGAGGTGTCGGTTCGCCGACACCTGCGCGATCGGTCCGGTGACCGAGAGCGCCGCGTACTCCGTCCCGGCCAGAGCCACCGGTACGGCGAGGCTGGCGTCCCCGATCCTGACCCCCTCGATCTCCAGCGCGTACCCCTGACGTGCCGCCCTGGACAGCCGCTGGGCAAGGGCCTGCGGATCCGTGACGGAGCGCGGGGTCAGTGCGGGCAGCCCCCTGCCGACGAGCGCCGCCACCCGCTCGGGTCCGTCCGGGGCCAGGGAGAGCAGCAGCTGACCGGTCGCCGTGCAGGAGGCGGGCAGCCGACCGCCGACATAAGAGTGGGTGAGCACGTTGGCCTCACCGGCGATCTTCTCCAGGAACAGGACGTGGGTGCCGTCGAGGACCGCGAGGTGCACGGCCGTACGGGTCCGTGTGAACAGGTCGGCCATCAACGGGCGGGCCACGGTGCACAGCACCGAGGAGGCGGGCACTCGCTGCCCCAGATGAAAGAGCCTGATGCCGAGCTCGTACGTCTCACCGTGCCGGTCGAGCAGCCCCCACTGCACCAGTTCCCGGGCGAGGCGGTACGCCGACGCCTTGGGCACGCCCGACCGGCGGCTCAGCTCGCTCAGCCGCAGTCGGTCCGCCCCCGACTCGAACGCGGCGAGCAGCAGCTGAGCCTTGCCCAGGACGGAATTGGGCAGCAGGACGTCCTCGTCGGCGTACGACCCCATCAGCGTCCCCTTAATTCGTCGCATGGCGGTACAGGCCATTTGAAGTGCAACAACGCCATGTTGCATAGAGGGGCGGGGGCGTAAACATCAGGCAACAGGCGTGGTGATGGCCTCCTCCCGGGACTGGTCGGCGTCCTGCGTGCCGTGCTGCCCGGGGTCCTTCGGTACCTGCGCGAAGAAGACCAGGGCCACCAGCGTGACGAGTGCCATCCCCATGGTCAGCAGCGCGACCGGCAGGAAGTGCCCCGTGGCGGCCAGCAGCGCCGTCGCCACCACCGGCGACAGGCCACCGGCGATCGCCGACGACAGCTCGTGGCCCAGCGCCATCCCGGAGTACCGGGTGCTGGTACTGAACAGCTCGGAGAAGTACGAGGGCTGGACGCCGATCATCGCGGCCATGGCGATGTGGCCGATGACGAACGCCACCCACACCGCGGCGGGCTGCTCCGTGTTCATGAGCATGAAGAAGGGCGCCGCCCACACCAGCATGCCGATCGCCCCGCCCAGATAGACGGGACGCCTGCCCACCTTGTCGGAGAGCCGGCCGAAGACGACCATCATCGCCGAGTCCACCAGCATCCCGCCGATCCCGGCCCACAGCAGTACGGTCGAGGAGATCCCCACGTACGCCCCGTACACGAGGGAGAAGGACATGAAGATGTAGCTGGCGCCGCTGTCGGCGAAGCGCAGCGCCATCGCGAACAGCACCTGGCGCGGATGCCGCCGCAGTACTTCCCGCAGCGGCGAACGAGGCGCGCTCTCGGCCTCGGTGGACTCGGCCTCAAAGCTGTCCGTCTCGCCGAGATTGCGGCGGATGTAGATCCCGACCAGGAAGATCACCACGCTGGCCAGGAACGGGAGCCGCCATCCCCAGGTCAGGAAGCCGTCCCCGGACACCTGCTCGGCCAGCCACAGCGCCAGTGCCGACAGGACGAAGCCCAGGCCCATGCCGCAGGAGCTGAACGAGGCGAGGAACCCACGGCGCTCGGCCGGGACGTTCTCGGTGATGATGAGGACGCCACCGCCCCATTCGCCGCCGGCCGCCGCGCCCTGGAGGACCCGCAGCAGGATCAGCAGCAGCGGGGAGAACAGACCGGCCGTGGAGTACGAGGGCAGCAGCCCCATACAGAAGGTGGCGCCGCCCATCAGCGAGAGCGTCCCCATGAGCGCGGCCTTGCGCCCGCGCCGGTCACCGATGTGTCCGAAGATCAGACCCCCGATGGGTCGGGCGGCGAATCCCACGGCATGACCGGCCAGGGCCGCGATGGTGCCGAGCAGCGGATGACCGCCGGCAGGGAAGAAGACCGTGCCGAGAACCAGCGCGGCAGCCGTGGTGTAGAGGAAGAAGTCGTACCACTCCATCATGTTGCCGGCGACGGACGCGATGACCACGCGTCGCGTCGTGGACGCGGCCTCGGGCGTGCTCTTGCGGGGCATGTGTGCTCCTTGCCGTTCGAGCCTGGGATCGGTGGAGCGTACGAACGGCCGGAAGTCGCCTCAATCGTGCCGGTCCGCCAGGCGGGACACCGCGCTTTCCGCCGGCCTTCCGGGGGTGTCAGGTTTCCGCCACCTCGCCAGCACTCCGACCCGGAGGTCGCATCCGATGTTCTGTCTCCACCGCACAAGACGGCGCCCGGTGGCCGCCCTGCTCACCCTGCTCGCACTCCTCCTCGCCACCGCCTGCGGCGCGGGCACCACCGACTCGGCGGGATCCGCGGGCGGCACGAGTCCGACCGTCCGGATCGCGCTCGGCGTCGACGCCTCGTACGCCCCGCTGTATCTGGCTGCCGAGCGCGGCATGTTCAAGAAGGCCGGTCTCGACGTGCAGCTGATGAAGGTGGAGGGCGGACCCGCCGCCGCCCAGGCCGTCACGGCCGGCACGGCGCAGATCTCGGCCAGCGCCGACTCCACCGCGCTGCCGCAGATGGTGAGCAACCCGCGCCTGCGCGCCCTGGGCGTGTTCCAGTCCTCGGGTCGTTACCTCAAGGTCGTCCTGCGCAAGGGCATCACCTCGCCGCGCCAGATCAAGACGATCGGTTCGATCCAGGGCATCGGCCTGTACGCCACGCACGAGTACCTGCGGTACCACGGCATCGACCCGGACTCCGTGAAGATCCAGCAGAGCTCGCCGCAGGAGATTCCCACCATGCTCCAGCGCGGCGACATCGACGGTTACATCCTCTTCGACCCCTGGGCGACCAAGGGCGTCGAGGCGGGCGGCCACATCGCCGGTTCCATCGGCGACTTCGGTGTTACGTACAAGCAGTGGCTGCTCACGGACGACAAGTGGCTGAAGGAGAACGAGGAGCTCGCCGGGAAGGTGTTCAAGGTGGTTGCGGAGGCCGACCGGCTGGTGACGAAGGATCCGCACGCGGCCGCCCTCGCGGCTCACCAGCAGGCCCAGCTGCCGGTGGCGCAGACGGAGCAGGGCGTCGGCGAGATCTCCTTCACGTCCCGTGCCCTGACCTCGGCCGATGTCGCCTCCTCGCGCAAGATCGTGGACTTCCTCAGCGCGCAGAAGCTCATCAACAGCGCACCCGACTACGACACCGTGCTGTTGCGGGGCTGGTACGACCAGCATGCCAAGTGACCGCCTTCGACGAGCCGAGTCCGGGCTGTCCCACTGAGCGGACCGTCGCGCATGCACCTGCCCTTCGACCGGCAGTAGCGTTCGCCCACTCGCGGGCCCGCACCCCGATTACCTGCCGAAAAGCACCCCACTCCGAGGTGACCATGCAGACAACGACCCGCCCGAAAGCCCGCCCGGTCAAGCGCATCGCCGGCACCGTCTTCCTCACCGCCGCACTGACGGCGGTGACCGCCTGCGGAGCGGGCACCACCGACGCCGGCTCGGGCTCCGGCGGCAAGGCAGGTGATCCCCATATACGTATCGCAGTTGGTATCGACGCCGGGTATGCGCCGTTCTTCGTAGCCGATGCCGAGGGGCTGTGGGCCAAGCACGGGGTCGACGTCGACCTCGTCCAGTTCGCCAAGGGCGGGGAAGGCGTCGACGCTCTCAACGCGGGGCAGGTCCAGATGGCGGGGAACTCCGACGCCACCACCATCGGCCTGCTCGGAGAGAACCCGGACCTGCGCTCACTGCTTGTGTACGAGGACTCCGGCCGCTACCTCAAGGTCGTCCTGGGGCCCGATGTGAAGTCCCCCGCAAAGATCCGGAAGATGGCCGTGGTCCCGGGCCTGTCCGAGCTGGCAGCCACGCGGTTCCTCGAATCGAAGGGCATCAAGCCCGACTCGGTCGAATTCGTCACGGCCGACCCTGCCGAGATCCCGGCGCTCACCAAGAAGGGCGACGTGGACGCGTACGTCCTGTGGGAACCGTGGCCGGCCAAGGGGGTGGAGCTGGGCGAGCGGATCCTGGAGACCACGGGCGACTACGGCTTCAGCTACCAGCACTGGCTGCTGTCGACGGCGCCCTGGCTCAAGGACAACAAGAGCATTGCCGTCAAGGTGGCCGCTGCCCTCGCGGAAGCGGCCAAGAAGACCGAGAGCGATCCGCAGGCCGCGGCGAAGGCCGCCAAGGACGCCGCGAAGATCCCCACCGACCAGACCCTGAACGCCGCGAAGGACATCGACTTCGCTGTCCGCGACTTCACGGCGAAGGACCTCAAGGGCTACGACAGTACGGCCCAGTTCTACCTGGACACCGGCAAGGTCACGGCCCGCCCCGACGTGTCCCGCACCGTCCAGCGCGGCTGGCTTCCCGACAACACGGAGGGGTCCTGATGGCCGAGGCGATGAAGGGCATCGAGAAGGAGACAGTGCCGGGGGAGGGGGCGGTGGCCGCGACGACCGTGGCAGCCCCCCGTACGCCCACGGAGCCGAAAGCCGGACGCGGAGCGGCTCTGCGCGTCGAAGGCGCGGGCATCTCCTTCGGTGACTTCCGGGCCGTCCAGGGCATCGATCTGGACATCCCGGCCGGAGAGTTTCTCTGTCTCCTCGGACCCAGCGGCTGCGGCAAGTCCACGCTGTTGTCGGCGATGGCGGGATTCATCCAGGTCAGCGAGGGAACTCTCACCGCGGACGGCGCGCCCGTCCGCGGCCCCGACCCGGAACTCGGCATGGTGTTCCAGAGCAGCGAGGCCCTCTTCGACTGGATGACGGTGCAGCAGAACGTCACCTTCGGGCCTCGCATGCGCGGCCTGTCCCGCGCCGAGCAGAACCGGGTGGCCGACGAGTTCCTCGGCCTGGTCGGCCTGCGTCACTGCGCGGACCGCTACCCTGGCCGGCTCAGCGGCGGCATGCGCCAGCGCGTCCAGATCGCCCGGGTCCTCGCCAACGAACCGGGCGTCGTCCTCATGGACGAGCCCTTCGGTGCGCTCGACGCGCAGACCCGGCAGGTGCTGCAGCAGGAGACGGCCCGCATCTGGAGCGCGTCCGGCTGCACCGTCGTCTTCGTCACGCACGACATCGACGAGGCGATCCTCCTCGCCGACCGGGTCGCCGTGATGACGGCGGGCCCCGCGGCCTCGATCAAGTCCCTGTACACGGTCGACCTGCCGCGTCCCCGCGACGAGTCCGACCCCGCCGCCCTGCGCCTGCGCAGCCGGCTGCGCGAGGACATCGGAGAAGAGGTCCGCAAGGCCATGCGCGATCAAGGACTCGACGACCAGCTCGACCGAGAGGCGAAGGGCGCATGACGATCACCACGACCGAGGCCCCGACCCCCGCCCGCACACGCACCCGCCCGCGCCGCACCAAAAGGAAGGGCGGCGGACAAGCGCTGCGTACCATCGGCCTCTATGTCTTCGCCATCCTCGTCGGCCTGGCTGTCTGGCAGCTCCTGGCCATGAAGTACGGCCCGTCCCTGGTCGCCTCGCCGAGTCAGACCCTGTCGGCCGCCGGTGAACTGGCGTCCGACGGCACGCTGGGCAACTCGGTCATCGCCTCCAGCCGCCGCATTCTGATCGGCTGGGGCCTGGGCGTCGTGGTGGGCGCCCCGGTCGGCCTGCTCATCGGGCAGATCAGGATCGTCCGCCAGCTCCTGGAGCCGTACACAGAGTTCTTCCGCTTCATCCCGCCGGTCGCCTTCGTGACCCTGGCGGTGGTGTGGCTGGGCATCGGTGAGAGTTCGAAGGTGGTCCTGATCTTCTACACGGCCGTCTTCATCGTCACGCTCAACACCAGCGCGGGCGTGATGGCCGTCAACGAGTCCAAGCTGCGGGCCGCGGCCAGCCTCGGAGCCGGCCGCCGCCAGATCCTGCAGCGCGTCGTGCTGCCGTCCACCGTCCCGTACATCCTCACGGGCGCCCGCCTCGCCATGGGCAACAGCTTCCTGACGATCGTCTCCGCCGAGATCGTCGCCGCCCAGGTGGGTCTCGGCTCCCTGATCTGGACCTCCCGGAACTACGGCCGGATCGACTGGGTCTTCGTCGGCATCATCACCCTCGGCATCCTGGGCCTCGTCTACGACCGGATCCTGCGTGTCATCGCGATGCGTGTACTGTACAAGTATGGAGCTAAGGTGTAATCGGGGCCTTAGTGATCTACGGGGGAAAGCGCAGTGACCAACGGGGGGAAGAATGGAGAACTCAGCACGTGAGCAGTTCCGCAACCACATCGCGCACCCTGGCCCTGGAGGAGTTCGGCACCCTGCCGCGGCTCGGGGAGCGGGCCGTGCCCGCGCCGCGCCCCGGGCACACTCTCGTCCGGGTGGCGGCGGCCACCGTCGCCCATCTGGATCTGAACATCCTCGACGGACAGTTCGGCATCCTGCCCGAGCTGCCGTTCATCCCCGGCACCCAGGGCAGCGGCTACGTCCTCGCCTCAAACACCCACCCCGAGGGCGCCC
>NZ_NHSG01000207.1:0-3452 GCF_020024005.1 Streptomyces purpurogeneiscleroticus | reverse complement strand
GGGAGCGGGAGGGCAGCACCGGCTCCCCGTCCGGCGCCTCGGGCGCCGACGGGTCGTCCGGCTCCGGCGGCGCCGTCCCGTTCCCCGGCTCGGGGTCCGGCGCCGTGGCCGCCTCCTCCGGCGCGGGCAACCGGGTGGCCAGCCAGAGCGCGTCCAGCAACTCCTGCGGCGACAGCTCCACTCCGCTGTCGCCCAGGATGCGGCGGGCCCGCTCCGGCATCGTGGCTACACCGTCCCGCCGAGCCGGTGCAGCACGGCCTTGCGTACCGCCTCGGCGTCGATGTCCACGCCGCCCGCGCGCAGGAAGACGGCGTTCAGCAGCTGGTCGGTGGCGAGTTCGCCGAGCGCGCGGCGGTTCAGGAACGCGGTGAGCAGGTCGTCGACCTCCGGCAGGATGTCCGGGCCCAGGTGCGCCGCGATGATCTCGCGCAGCCGGGTCTCGTCCGGGTCGGGCAGATCCAGGCGGACGCAGCGGCGCAGGAAGGCGGGCGGGAAGTCCCGCTCGCCGTTGCTGGTGATCACCACGACCGGGAACTCCCGGCAGCGGACCCGGCCGCGGTGCACCGGCTCGGTTACGCCCGGATCGGCGGTGAGCACGTCCACGTCGGCCTGGTCCTCGGGCAGCCGGGCCAGCTCGGGGATCTCGAACTCGCCGCTCTCGAAGACCGCGAGCAGGTCGTTGGGCAGGTCCACATCGCCCTTGTCCAGCTCGTCGACGAGCAGCACGCGCGGCCGGTCGCGGGGCGCGAGGGCGGTGCCGAGCGGGCCGAGCCGGACGAACGTACCGATGTGCGGCTCCGGTTCGTCCCGGTCGCGGCGGAGCGACGCCTCGCGTAGCCGCCCCACCGCGTCGTACCGGTACAGCGCGTCCTGCAGCGTGGCGCGGCTGTTGACCGGCCAGTGCAGCACCCGGCCGAGCGACAGCTCGTGCGCGATGGCCTGCGCGAGCGAGGACTTGCCCGTCCCGGGATGGCCGGTGACCAGCAGCGGGCGGCGCAGGTGCAGCGCGGCGCTCACCACGTCGGCCTGCTCCGGGCCGATCAGATACGGGCCGCCGCCCGGCCCTGCGGCGGACGTCTCCGCACGCGCGCCACCGAACCGGCGCCAGGGCGGCGCCTCGGGCATCGGGGGCCGCCGGGCCCGGCCGTCGCCGCGGAAGAGCCGCCAGCCGTCCGCGGCGCCGGTGCCGCGGTCGTCGGCGGGTGCGTTCTCGGTGCTCATGGCTCCCTGGACTTCCTACAGTTCCGCTCGCTCGGAAGGGTCGGTCAGCTGCGCGGTCAGCGGCAGCGGGCGGCCCGGATCGTCCCACACCAGGACCGGACGGGCACGGTGCTCGTCGGGGGAGCGGCGGGCCTTGGCCCGGTACTCCCTTACGGCGTCGGGCAGTTGGTGCACCCGCGAGGGCGGGTCGAGCGCGAAGAGCCGGCCGCCGTCCCCGTGTTCCCCGCGGTCCCACAGCAGTACTGGTACCCCGCAGGCCAGGCACCATGTGGCGGTCCTGGCGCGGGTGCCGTGCGGGGTGCCGATCACCACGACGGACGCGTCCAGGTCCTCGTCGAGCAGCCCGGCCACCCGGCCCGGGTCGTCGTGCGCCGCGTCCAGCCGCACCGCGCCCTTCTTGCCCAGCGCCCGCCACCGGCGCCGCCACACCCCGTCGCTGTCGGCCAGCCGCCGGATGCTGGGGCAGCGCAGCACCATCGGGTAGCGGGTGCCGACCACCTTGGGCGGCAGCGGGCCCTCGCCCGCGGCGTCCAGCGAGTCCAGATCGATCTCCAGATCGCCGTGTTCCACGATCAGTTCGACGGCCGGCCATGCCTGCCCGACCGAGGCGCCGGCCAGCCGGTCCAGGTGCTTGTGCAGGACCTTGACGATCTCGGCCGGGGTCAGCGGGTCGGCGCCCGCACCGGCCGCGGGCTGCAGCCGGCCGTCGCCCACGTCCGTCCAGAACCCCACGTCGTACCGGCGGGTGCGGCCGTGGCCCGTGCCGCCGGTCAGCTCCACGACCAGCCGCGGCGGCGCGCTCACCGCGGACTGCGCCCACTGGTCGGCGTCGGCGCGCCGGTCGGCGAGGGTGGCCGCGTCGATGCCGAGGTGGCCCGCCATCCGCTCGTTCCACAGCCGCAGTTCGGTGCGCTGGGCGAGCGGGCTGCCGAGCGCCGCGACGAACTCCACCGCGCGCAGCAGCGCCGGCACGCCCGGTGTACCGGCCGGCACCTGCCGCCCGTCGCCCGCGCGGCTCTCCAGCGCGGTCACCCAGTGCCGCGCGTACGCGGCGAAGACCTTCGGGTCGCTGAGCCCCGTACCGTCCACCACCTCGTCCGGCAGCGGATACGGGAACGCACTGCGGGTGGCCTCGGGGACCCGCCGCCGGACGTCGTCGGGGAGCGTGCCGAGCAGCTGCAGCAGCGCCTGCTCCTCCCACGGTGACATCCAGCGGTCCGTCAGGCGCGGGGTGAGCCGGGCCAGGTCGCGCAGCGCGCGGGCGTTCACCGGGTCGTACGGCGCGAGCACCTCGGCGAGCGCGGGCACCGCCCGGTCGACGGTCAGCAGGACCTCCGTCCACTCCTCCAGGGTGGGCAGCGAGCCGTCCTCGGGGTGCGGCAGCCGGCACCGCTCGGCGAAGCGCGCCGCGTGCTTGCGGACGTGCGCCTCGTCGGGCAGCGCGCGGTCCAGCAGTACCCGCAGGTCCTCGCGGAGCCGGTCGGGGGTGCGCTGCTGCGGCACCGGGTCCGTGCAGTCCGCGAGCAGCGCGCGGGCGCCCGCGGCGATCAGCTCCTCCTTGATGACCTGCCAGGAGAACGACCAGCTCAGCCGGGTGGTCATGGTGGGGTCGTAGGGCCCGGTCCCGTGCGTGACCATGGCGGCGACCAGCCCGACCGCGCGGTGGTCGTCCACCGACCAGACCGGGCCGCCGCTGTAACCGCCGCGGATCGCCGCGCCGGTGGGCCGCCCGTGCACATAGCCGATGCCGCCCTCGCAGGAGACGACCCGGCCGTACGCGGTGTGCTCGGGGTCGCCGGTGCCGTACCGGGCGCGGACGGTCCGGTCGCCGGTCATCGCGGTCCAGCGGGGCGGGGTGACGCCGGGCGGCGGGTCGCCGGCCAGCTCCAGTACGGCGAGGTCGCCGCGCCAGCGCCGGGCGCCGGGCGGCACGGGGCAGTGCCGCTCGGGGAACTGCTCGTCCCGCGGCGGTATCCAGTGGGTGAGCCGGGCGGTGCCGCGGGTGTCGTGCGTGGCGCCGGGGAAGCCCACCGTCAGCTCCACCGCGCCGGGGTGGGAGTGCTCCAGCCGGTCCCGGCCGGCCGCGAGGTTGACTACATGGGCGCAGGTGAGGACGTGCCGCGGGGTGAGGCAGACACCGGCGCCGACCGTGCGGACACCGCCGCCGGGCGCCGCCGCGACGGGGCTCGGGTCGTATGTGCCGAGCGCGCCGCCGCCGAGCGGGGTGGCGA
>NZ_NHSG01000206.1:0-10173 GCF_020024005.1 Streptomyces purpurogeneiscleroticus | reverse complement strand
GCCGGGCGGACGGGCCCGCCGGGGCCGGACGGGAGCGCTTGCGGCACGCCAGGGCCGGACAGGCCCCTCTCCGGTATGTCCAGTTCCGGTACGTCCAGTTCGGACAGCGTCCGCAGGTCCGCCTCGGACGGGGAGTCGTTCTCCGCGACGCGGTACGCCTGCCGTTCGGTCATCGCCTGGAACGTCTGCCGGGCCGAGCGTCCGTTGCCGAACCGGCCGTCCCGGGGGACGTGGTCGAAGTAGCCGGTGAGCGTGGCGCGTGCCGCGTCGGTCAGTTCGTACTGGTGGGCCGCCGCGTGCTGCTCCACGATGCGCACCAGGTCCTCGGTGTCGTAGTCCTCGAACAGCAACGTGCGGTTGAAGCGGGAGGCGAGACCGGGGTTGGAGTCGATGAAGTGCTCCATCTCCACCGGGTAGCCGGCGACGATGACCACGACGGCGTCGCGGTGGTCCTCCATCAGCTTCACGAGGGTCGCGACGGCCTCCTGCGCGAAGTCGTTGCCGCCCGAGCCGTTCGCGGGTGCCAGGGAGTACGCCTCGTCGATGAACAGCACGCCGCCCATCGCCTCCATGAAGACGCGCTGGGTCTTCGGCCCGGTGTGGCCGACGTACTCGCCGACCAGCGCGGAGCGGTCGGCCTCCACGAGGTGGCCGCGCTCCAGCAGGCCGACGGCGGCCAGGATACGGCCGTAGAGCCGGGCCACCGTGGTCTTGCCGGTGCCGGGGTTGCCCGCGAAGACCAGGTGGCGGCTGAGCGGCGGCGCCGCGAGCCCGGCCGCCTCGCGGCGCTGCACCATGCGCATCAGCTTCACGAGCGAGGCGACATCCTGCTTGACCCGGTCCAGGCCGATCAACTGCTGCAGTTCGCCGAGCAGTTCGTCGAGGTCCTCCTCGGTGGCCGGGGCCGTGGTCGTGGTGCCTCCGGCCGGGGTGACGCCGGACGCCGCGGTGGCGGTTGCCGTCACGGGCGCCAGCGGTGCGGGCCAGTGCGCGTCCTTGACCTGCCACGAGACGCAGTCGCGCACCTCCGGGTCGGCGCCAGTCCCGGTGCTCAGGTCAGCGTCGGCGTCCTGTACACGGATCCGGGTCAGTACGGGGGTGGCCGCATCGCCCAGGTGGACGGCCGGGTAGCCGGGTGCGGTGATCTCGCAGTCCTCGAAGACGCCGGCGCCCTTGGCGTCCACGATCAGGCCGTTCTTGCCGGCGCGTACGATCCGTACCCGGCTCACGTGCGGGGCGGCGCCGGCCGCGACCACCACCCCGGACCCGGCCACCTCGGTGATCTCCACGTCGCGGGCCCGTACGGTGGCGCCGTCCTGGACCACCAGCCCGGCCGTACCGGCGCGCAGCACCCGGCCGCCGGACAGTTCCACGTCGCCGGCGGGGCCGACACTGAACCCGGCGCGTTCGGCGTCGGTGACCGTGCAGCCGGTCAGGCGGACCGGGCCGCCGGATGCGGCGACGACACCATTGCGGCAGCGCACGACGGACACGTCGGCGGCTTCGGTGCGCGCCGCGCCGGACAGATCGAGGCCGGACATACCGCAGTCGGTGAGGTGCACCTCGGTCAGCGTGAGCCGGGCGTCGGCGACCGCGTGCAGCCCGTGTTCGGGGGTGCGGCCGGCACGCAGCCGGGTCAGCGTCACCTCGGCGGCACCACCGGCGTGCACGGCGCTGAACCGGCAGTCGGTCACCTCGCTGTCGGTGAGCCGGACGGCGGCGGAGCCGGTGACCAGCAGGCCGTTGGCCGCCGAGCCGCGGACGGTCGTGCCGCGCGCCTCCAGTCGCGCCGTACCGTAGGCCGTCAGGGCCGCCGACGTGGTCCGCGTGATCCGGGTGTCGGCCAGCCGCACTCGGGCCCGCTCCCCCGCCGTGGCGCCGGCGCCGCCGCCGTCGCGCAGGACGCAGCCGGCCAGCACGGCGTCGCCGGCCCCGGCGACGTGCAGCGCGTCGGCGCCCGCACCGCTCAGCTCGCAGCCGTACAGCAGCAGTCCGCCCCGGGCCTCCGCCGGGACTGCGGCGTCCGCCGCCTCGTACGGGTCGTCGTCCTGCGGTACGGGCGAGGAGTCCAGCACGCGCACCGCTTCGCCGCCGCAGTCCCGCACCCGGCAGTCCACGAGCAGGGCCGCCGACCGGTCCTCGAACAGCAGCCCGCTGCGGCCCGCGCCGTCGATCAGACAGTCGCGCAGCACGACGCGCGCGCCATCGCGGACCCGCACACCCGAGCCGGTGGCGCCCCTGATCCGGCTGCCGGTCAGCTCCAGCCGGGAGTCGCCGCCCACCACGACGCCGGTGCCCTGGGCGCCTTCCAGGACGCAGTCCGTCAGCCGCACCGCACCGGTGGTACGGATCAGCGCCCCGGCCAGTGCCGCACCCATCAGGCGGGCGCCGGTCATGGTGAGCGCGGCGTCACGCAGCACTTCGAGGCGCCCGCGGCCGGTACCGCCGCCGTGCCAGTGCGTGCTGCCGCCGGACAGCAGGACGGCCGGCTGGTCCGCCGCGCCGCCCCGTACGGTCACCCCGTCCAGCGTCAGCCGGGCACCGGACAGGACTTCGAGGGCAGGGGTGGTGCCGCCGGGCGCGGCGAGGGTGACCCCACCGCCGTCCGCGGCCCGCAGCGTCACGTCCCGTACGACGCGCAGCGTCTCCTCGTACGTCCCGGGTGACATCCGCACTTCGTCGCCCGGGGCAGCGGCCTCCAGGGCCGCGGCCAGCGCGCCGGGGCGGCCGGAGGTCACGTGGTGCACGGTGGCGTCCGGTGCCGCCCGGTCGGTGGTCATTGGATGCCTCCCATGGGCGTGTCCGGGTCGGCGGGGCCCTCGCCCCGGCCCTTGCGCGGGCGCTTGGCGTGGGTGTCGCCGCCCGGTCCGTCCGCACCACCGCGACCGCGCTTGCCGCCCGCGACCGGGCCCGGTTCGTTGTCGGCCACGGTCCAGTGGCCGCCGTCCGGGTAGCGCACGGTGTCCGTACTGGTCGTCCAGACGATCTCCACCGGCGGCAGCCGCTTCTTCCCCTGCTTCGTGGGGGCGACGGTGGTCATGGTGCCGTCGGCGAAAGTGATGTGCAGTTCGCGGCCGAGGGCGTTGGCGTAGTACGTGAGCGCGAGGTCCTCGGCCGTGTTCCTGGCGGGCCGGCTCGTGGAGCCGCCGAGGCCGTCGGGGAGGAATGCCTCGCGGCGCAGCCGCCCGGTGGCCAGGGCGATGGACAGTTCCCGGCCGTCGGTCCCGTGCGTGATCGCGTCATTGACCGCGGCCTCGACCCGGCCCTTGCTGACGGTGCCGCGGTACTCCAGCTGGGCCCGCACGCCGCGCAGGATGTCCTCCGGTGCGGGCAGGCCCAGACGGCCGGGCGCGTTCTCGAAGGCGTGGAGGACCGAGGTCGGCGGCGACTGGTGCGAGGTGTGCACGATGGCGTAGTCGAGCAGGTCCAGGAACCGCGACGGGTCCTCGTTGTGGGCGTAGCCGTGGGTGATGATCCGCAGGTCCTCCTGGCGGATGCCGGCCCGTATCGACGGGTCGCTCGGCAGCCCGGCGGAGACGTTGACCCCCAGCGGGTTGGCGCCGGTGCCCAGCTTGTCGGTCAGCCGCGCGGCGACGTCACGGGGGCGCTCCTGGTCCGGACTCTCGACCGGCCGCAGCGGGTTGTCGTGGTCCGCCGCCTCCGGGGACAGTTTGAAACGGTCGTCACGGACGTCCTTCAGTTCCATCCCGCGCTTGGCGTCCTTGTTCACGACCAGCCGCTCCACGTTCCCCAGCCCGGCGTGGTCCTGGAGCAGCTTGCCGCTCTTGCCGAAGAGCGAGGCCATGATCCGGGAGAGGTCGGTGGGGATGGCGGCCTTCTCGAACTCGGCGACGAAGGCCGTACCGCGGTCGGGCAGGGTGTGGTTGCCGGCGGCTATTTCCCGCTGCGCCTCGCGGTCGGTGATGCCGTCGTCCACCCGCTTGAGCCAGTCGTCCTGGCTCTCGCCCGCCAGCCGCGGGAAGTCGTTCCTGGTCAGGCGCGGCAGGGTGGTGTCCAGTTCCCAGGCGTTGAAGTTGTTGAGCGCCTGGCTCAGGTGGTGGAACTCGGCACCGCCGTCGCCGAACCGCAGCGGCAGCCAGCCGTGCACACCGGGCATGGTGTCCACCAGCGTCGCGGTGGCGTCCACGAACAGGTTGGGCTCGGGCGCGTACGGCAGCAGCGGGTGGCGTCCCGCGATGCCGGTGCGGGCCCGCATGTCCGCGCGCACCCGCAGGTCGAAGGTGTTCCGGTTCTCCGGCGTGACGCGCAGTTCGCCGGGCTGCAGCGGGGTGGCCCTGGCCTTGCCCTTACCCTTCGCCTCGGCGTCGGCCAGGTGCTCGTCGGTCTTGACCAGCAGCGGGTCGGACCGGCCGTTGCCGGGCGGCTCGGGCACCCGGTAGCCGCCGGTCATCATCAGCGGGCGCAGCGGCTCGGCCGACGACGGCTCCCCGGCCCGCTCGACGCCCCGCATCTCGAACTTCTTGTCGAAGTAGTCGAAGATGTGCCGGCCGCTGGGCACGGTGTGCGGGAAGGTGTCGAAGTCCATGAAGGCGAAGTACGGATGGGTACGCCCGGCGCCGTCGGCGCCGCCGGCCATCATCGCGTGCACCATCGACCGGCTGGCCGGACTGGTCATGACGGTGTTGCGGACGGTGCCGAACGGGAACGAGCCGCCGCGCCAGCCGACACCGACGACGGCGACCGGGAAGTCGGCCTGCACGCCGTCCAGGGCATGGCGCACCGCGGCGTTGATCCGGGCCATCTCGCCCGCCGGGCCGTTGACGCCGATCACCACGCCGTACCGCCCCCGGTAGCCGTCCGGCAGACCGGCGGTGACCGCCCGCAAAAAGGCATCGAGCTGCCCGCCGCCGATTTCGTCGTACTTGACGACGGTGTTGACGACGTAGGAGAGCGGGCGCTGCTCGCGGAGGCTGTCGTGCAGGTTGGCCAGGTAGTCGGCGCCGGACAGGGGCCGCTGGTCGAGCCCGTGCAGGCCCTGGAACGCGGTGTTGGCGCGGATGTCGCCCGGCGTGGTGCCGCGGGTGAGTGCGTTGTCCCACCGCAGTCCGGGCATCGGGTGGTTGCCGCCGCCCTGGCCCGAGGGACCGGGCTGTACGTCGGTCATCTCCACGTCGCGCGGCCCGGGGTGCGAGGACGGCGCGCCGCCGAGCGGCCCGACGTACTCCCCGCGCTGCGCACGCTCGGCGGCGATGGCGTTGTTGGCGTCGTCGATCTGCTGCCGGACGGCCTGCGGGTCCATGCCCAGCTCGGCGAGCCGGCTCTCCGCCTGGGTGAACTCGGCACGCTTGGCGCCCAGGTCGTCGAGTGCGTCGAGGGCCGCGGCGGACGGCTTGGACGGGCCGGGCTGATCCGCCTTGGGCACCAGCCGGTCCGCCTTCGCCTGGGCGCCGGCCAGGCCGTACGACGTGCGCTGGTACTGCTCCCAGGCGTCGAGCCGCAGTTCGGCCTCCGGGCCGCTGGTGCCGCCGGTGACGATGTCGTGCCGGGCCCGGTCGCGGGCGCCGCGCCCCGTGCCGGGGCCGGAACCGAGCGGGTCCTCCGGTGCCGGGCGTTGCGGGAAGGGGCTGCCCGGTGCGGGCTGTGGCTCCACGGAGTCCGCCCTGCCCTTGCCCTTGTCGGCGGACGGGACCGCCTGCGTCTCCGGCTGCGGCTGCGGGTGCGGCCGCGGACCGCCGCCGGGGCCGTGTTCGCCGAAGAGGCCGCCGGTGAGTGCGTTGATCTGCTTGCGGGTGCGCGCCGCGTCGATGCCCAGTTCGTCGAGCTTGGCCTCCGCCTCGGCGGCCTCGGCGCGCTTGACGCCCAGGTCGTCCAGCGCCTCGGCCAGGGCGGGCGAGGGCTCGCCCTGGGCGGCGCCCGGCGGCGCCAGTTCGTCCACCTTGCGCTCCGCCTTACCGAGCTGCGACAGCGCGTTCTCGTACCCGGCCCACGCGTTGAGCTTCGCCCCGGCCTCGGGACCGGTCGAACCGCCGAGGATCAGATCGTGCCGGGCACGCAGGCGCTGGTTCATGGCGGCGGCACCGGAGAAGCCGCCGAAGCGGCCGCACGGGGGCGCGGTGGCGGGACCGGTGTCCTTCGGACCGGACGCCGGGGTGGGAGCGGACCCGGCCTTCGGCGCGGGCGCGGGCGTGGGTGTCGGGGTGTGTTCGGTGGCCTTGACCGCGGCCGGTACGGCAGCGGCGTCCGCCGCCTTCGACAAGTCACCGCCCGGGTGGGCGATCAGGTCGAGGGCACTGCGGTCCGCGGTACCGGACGCGCCCGCGCCGTCCAGGTCCGGACGGGCCGACACGCCGGAGGGGCCACTGCCGGAGGCGGCGCTGTGGCCGGTGGCCACGGCCGGCTTGCGGTCGCCGGCATCCAGCAGGCTCATCGCCAGGTCATGCTGGTCGAGGGCCGGTTGAGGAGCCGCCTTGGCCATGGAACCGTTGCCGGACGATGCGCCTGCCTTCGTGCTCGGCGCCGCGTCCGGGCTCTTCGCCCGCAGCGGGTCGTGCACGCCGGCCGTCGCCGGGACGTCCGCCGGGGCCTTGACGGTGTCACGCGGCGGGGGCACCGCCCCGTGGAGGCCGGCCGTCTCCACGTGCGTGCCGGCACCCGTCGGCCGGATCGTTTCCGCCGGGCCGCCGTGCGTACCCGGCACGCCCTCGGCGCCGGGCAGGTGCCGGGTGCCCGCCGGGCTCTGCGTGACCGCCGCGCCCTGAATACCCGTCAGGTCCGTACGCGCCGGGCCGCCGGGTACCGTGTTCGCCAGGTCCTGTGCCGTGAACGTGCGCGTCGCCGCATCACCGATGCGGATGCTGACGCCGTCCCCGTGGAAAGCGGTCACCGCGACGTCGCCCGAGGCCAGCGCCTGCAGTTCGGGGAAGGTCATGTCCTCCAGGGCCTCGCCGTGCCCGGCGGCACCACGGGCCATCGCGTGGCCGTCGCCGATGCCGTGGACGGATCCGGCGTCGAACGAGGTCTCCGGGACGCGGACGGCGGGGGCGTCCGTGTGGGCGAGCGGCGACGCCGCGTGGGTGTCCTTGAGCAGATCGATGGCGGTGTCCGCGGACAACAGCAGGTTGTTGTCCAGGCGGACGTGCCCGGCCGCGAAGTCCGCCTGCTGGATCAGCTGAGTGGCGCCGGAACCGTGGACGTCCGGAACGGTCAGGCCGTTGGCGTGCGTGGTCATGCCGGGTACGCCGGGGGCGGTCACCAACCCCGGCTGGTCGATCTGCTGCACGCCCGCGTGGGTGATGGAGCCGTTGGGCACGGTGATGCCTTGAGGCGCGATGGTGCTGTGCGGTGCGGTGATGCCCTGAGGTACGGAAATGCCCTGAGGCGCGGTGATGCCGTGCGGCACCGTGATGCCGTTGGGGGCGGTACCGCCCAGCCCGTTCGGCGTGAACGCTCCCAGACCGTTCGGCGTGAACGTCCCCAGCCCGTTCGGCGTGAACGTCCCGAGACCGTTCGCCGTGAACGTCCCGAGACCGTTCGGGGTGAACGCCCCCAGCCCGCCGGGCGTCACCGTCCCGGGAATCCCGCCGAGTCCACCGGGCGTGACGAGACCACCGGGCGTGAAGTGCGCGCCCGTAAAACCTCCCGGAAAACCTCCCGGGAAGCCGGCCGCGCCGAGATGCAGACCCGACAGGTCCACGAAGCCGCCCGGCACGAAGGGCGCGCCAGGCCCGCCGACGGGCCGGAACGGCACGAGCGCGCCGGGCCCGCCGAACGCGCCGGTGTGGATGCCGCCGCGCAGCGCCGCGTCCGTACGCCCCGCGTTGGCCAGCAGCGCGTGCAGTTCCGGCTGCTTGATGCCCAGGACCCGCTCGCCGAAGGCGAGCCGCGCGGCGCCGCCGAGGCCCAGGACACCGAGTTCGGTGAAGTCCAGGGGCAGAACGGTGGCGGTGGCGATCCGCCCACCCCGCCCGAGGTTGACCTTCGCGTACGCGCCGATCTTGGCCCAGCTGCCGTCGAGGTGACCGGTGAACGTCGCCCAGTCCTTGGCGAAGTTGCCCGCCAGGGAGTCCCAGCCGCCCTTGGCGAGATTCCCGAGCCCCTTCACCCCGTTGACGATATTGAGGGCAGGCGCCGCGTGGGCAGCGATGACCATGGGCGCCACCACGACCTTGGGCATGCCGTGCAGCGAGGAGAAGTGGCCGATCTCCGCGAAGATGTTCTTCCCGGCGCCGGCGACGCCCTCGAAGCCGCCCTTGAGGACGCCGCCCAGGCCCTTGACGATGGAGCCGACCGGCAGCGCCTTGGTGGTGGGGAAGAGCACGCCGAGAAAGGCGAGGCCGAGCTCCAGGCCGCTCGCCTTGCCCTGGCTGAAGTCGACGATGGTCTTGATGAGCAGGACCGCGTTCATGCCCCAGGCGAGGACCGCGAGGACGCCGCCGGTGAAGATGGCGATGACCGACAGGACGATGGTCAGCCATTCGAAGGCTTCCCAGAACATGTCGCAGTCGCTGACCGGCTGCACCATCAGCGACCCGGCGGCGGTCAGCGCCTTGTCCAGGGTGCTCGCCGCGTTGCTGAGCGCGGTCTTCGCCTCGTCGGCCCGGTCGATGTGAGTCTGCCGCTGCGGGTCGTCGTCGGCCAGGCCCTGGATGGCGGAGAGCGCCTGGTCGGCATCGCTCTGCGCGTCGGTGACGGCGGTGGCGTACGTACGCAGTGCCGCCTCGGCCTGGTGGAAGGACTCCTCGACATGGCCGACGAAGTTGTGCAGGTGGTCGTCGACCATGTCGCGCAGCTGGTCGGCGGTCTTGCCGATGAAGCGCTGACCGTCACCGGCGGTCTGCTGGAGCGCCTTGAGGCCGTTGTTGATGGTGCCCGCGTTGGTGGCGAGGTCGCGCATCGCGTCGGCGATGGCCGTGATGGCGGCGGCGTCGCCCGGGGTCGGATCGCCGTCGAGGCCGAGAGCACCCCAGTCTCCGGGACGCGTAGCCAAGCCTGTTCCTCTCCCGCGGTAGACCGTTCACAGGTGTCACTGCCGACGCGTCCGGCTCACCGGAGGCATAGGACACCACACCTACGTTTACGTATCTGCGGCCCGATCGGTTCACAGTGTGAACGACATCACTTCGGTCCCCTTCACCGGTACTCGGGTGAACCGATTCGCTTTCCGTTGCGTTTGACCAGTGGAGAGAAGTGATCTCCGACCGCGCGAAGGGTGTGACCGTGACCGACATAGCCGTTGACTACGAACTGCTCAACGACGTCGCGCAGAAGGCCGGCAAGCTCAAGGACGAGGTCAAGCAGGCCCGCGAGAGCAAGCAGGAGTACTCGGTCGACGAGGTCGGCACCCGGGTGGCGGTCGCGGCGATCCGCAAGTACTACTCGACGTGGAAGGGCTCCTTCAAGCGCTCCGAGGAGAAGCTGGAAAAGCTCAAGAACCTCTACGAGGGCGTGGCGAAGAAGTGGGCCGACTGGGACTTCGACCTGGCCAACAAGGCCGCCAAGCAGAGCGCTTCGATCGCCTCCGACCTGTGGAACGCCCGCAACGACGAGTGGAACGCCTGGCACGAGTCGGTCGAGAAGGCCAAGAAGGAGTACCCGGACCTCGACCCGTCGATGTTGCCGGAGGAGCCCGAGAAGCCCGGTGAGCGCCCCGACGAGTGGACCACCGACGACGGGCACGGCAACAAGACCACCACGACGTACGAGTACGGGCCGGACGGCAAGCCGACGAAGGTCACCACGACCATGGAGACCAACACGGGCCTGAAGGCGACCGACACCACGAACTACCACGCCGACGGCACGTACGACTCGACCTCGACGGACGTCTTCGGCAGCGTCACGAACACCTCCGGCACGTCCAGCACTTCCGAGACGCCGGAGCACAAGACCACCACGGACGACTTCACCAGCAAGACGAAGGACACCGAGGGCAACGAGAGCACCACCACCGGTACCACCACCTCGGTCACCGACCAGAAGACCGGCCATCGCGACACGAAGACCACCTACACCACCGTCGGTCCCGACGAGGACGGCAACGAGCAGACGGTGACAGGTACCACCCACTCCTCCGTCGATCTCGACGGCCACGAGGTGACCACCACCATCGAGGTCAACGAGGACGGCAGCGGCACCAAGACCGTGGTGACCGACGGCAAGACGGAGGAGTGGACCAGCGACGACGCCGAGGGGGACACCGGCTGGACGCCGAAG
>NZ_NHSG01000205.1:0-31700 GCF_020024005.1 Streptomyces purpurogeneiscleroticus | reverse complement strand
CCTACGGCTATGGCTACCCCCGCCCCTACTGAGGTCACGCGCGCCTCCATCACGGCGTGAAAGTGTCGTCGCCCCTCCCGCCGACGTGTGCCGAATTGCCCTCCTGTGTACCGTCGTTGACGCCAGCTTCGGGCGGGGGCGCGAACCGCTGAGCCGTCCCGGATGTCCGTATAACGGAATGCCGTGGAGCACATCACAGTTGCGCATCCTTTCCCCGGCAGGGCTGGTGACTGATCGCGACTCGGATGAAGACTCCCGCAGCAGGGTCTGGACCCTGTGTGCGACGGGCAACTCCACCGCTGTCGCGCGGACATCCGAAAAACGCTGAGCTGCAAGACCTCCGGACGTCCGCCGGCGCGCACACCAGTGATGTGAACCGAGCCGCCGACGCGGCGGACGTGGGCCGGCCAAGCGCGGCCGAGAGGGGTCTAAGGCACGTGACCGCACCGATCGAGACCACCGGGGCGGCTGCCGAGGCGCAGCCGGAAGCGGTGCTGGAAGGCGTGTCGAGCAAGCGGATCGAGGGCCGCTCGCTCGGTCAGATCGCCTGGTTGCGCTTCAAACGCGACAAGGTCGCGGTGGCCGGCGCCATCGTTGTCATCCTCCTCGTCGTGATCGCGGCGCTCTCCCGGCCTCTGCAGTCGCTCCTCGGCCTGGACCCGAACGAGCCGAATCAGTCGCTGATCGACCCCAACACCACCCTGCCGCTCGGCGACTTCGGCGGCATGAGCGCGGACCACCCGCTCGGCGTGGACCCCAAGTTCGGCCGCGACCTGCTCGCGCGGGTCCTGGAGGGCTCCTGGGTCTCGCTGATCGTGGCGTTCGGCGCGACGCTGCTGTCGGTGGCGATCGGCACGGTCCTCGGCGTGGTGGCGGGCTACTACCGCGGCCGGGTGGACGCGGTGATCAGCCGGATGATGGACGTCTTCCTGGCGTTCCCGCTGCTGCTCTTCGCCATCGCCATCTCCGCCTCGCTGCAGGGCGGCGCCTTCGGCCTCGAGGGCCTGCCGCTGCACATCTCGGTCCTGATCTTTGTGATCGGCTTCTTCAACTGGCCGTACATGGGCCGCATCGTGCGGGCCCAGACGCTGTCGCTGCGGGAGCGCGAATTCGTCGACGCGGCCCGGGGGATGGGCGCACGCGGACCGTTCATCCTCTTCCGGGAGCTGCTGCCGAACCTGGTGGGGCCCATCGTCGTGTACTCCACGCTGCTGATCCCCTCGAACATCCTCTTCGAGGCGGCGCTCAGCTTCCTCGGCGTCGGCATCCAGCCTCCCCAGTCCTCCTGGGGCGGAATGCTGAACCAGGCGGTCAAGTACTACGAGGTCGACCCCCAGTACATGCTCGTCCCCGGCCTCGCGATCTTCGTCACCGTACTCGCGTTCAACCTGCTCGGTGACGGCCTGAGGGACGCGCTGGACCCGCGCAGCCGCTGACGCCGCTCCGGCAGCGCCCGGGCGGTCCCGGCTAGTTCCACCGAAGTTTCCGACGAACGAAGGGGAAACCGAGCATCATGCGAAGGTCAGTTCCGGTCGCGGCGATCGCGGCCATATCCAGTGCGGGCCTTTTGCTGGCCGGCTGCAGTGGCGGCAAGAACGCCAACGGAGGCGAGTCCGCGGCGAACGCCGCGACGAAGGGCATCGTCAACACCTCGGACGCGAAGGGCGGGACGCTCAACTACGCGATCAGCGACGCCCCCGAGTCCTTCGACCCGGGCAACACCTACTACGCCTTCATCTACAACTTCAGCCGTCTCTACGCGCGTCCGCTCACCACTTTCAAGCCGGCCCCCGGCGAGAAGGGCAACGAGCTGGTGCCGGACCTCGCCGAGTCGATGGGCAAGCCCTCCGACGGCGGCAAGACCTGGACGTACAAGCTCCGCAAGGGCGTGAAGTACGAGGACGGCAAGCCCGTCACCTCGCAGGATGTGAAGTACGCGGTGGAGCGCTCCAACTTCGCGCGCGACACCCTCTCGCTCGGCCCGAACTACTTCCAGCAGTTCCTGAAGGACGAGGGCAAGTACAAGGGTCCGTACAAGGACAAGTCCAAGGCCGGGCTGAAGTCGATCGAGACGCCGGACGACCACACGATCGTCTTCCGCCTGAAGAAGCCGTTCGCGGAGTTCGACTACCTGGTGTCCGCGCCGCAGACCGCGCCGGTCCCGCAGGCCAAGGACAAGGGCGCCGACTACACCAAGTCGGTGGTCTCCAGCGGCTCGTACAAGTTCCAGAGCTACCAGGAGGGCAAGCAGCTCGTCCTGGTCCGCAACCCGCAGTGGTCCGCCAAGACGGACCCGCTGCGCAAGCAGCTCCCGGACAAGGTCGTCCTGAAGATGAAGGTCGCCCAGTCGACCATCGACAAGGACCTCCAGTCCGGCAACACCCATATCGACCTCGCCGGGCGCGGCGTGGACGGCCAGACCCAGGCCCAGCTGCTGACCGACCCCAAGCTCAAGGCCAACACGGACAACGCGCTCGGCCAGCGGCTGGTCTACACGGCGATCAACTCCAAGGTGAAGCCGTTCGACAAGCTCGCCTGCCGCCAGGCCGTGCAGTACGCGATCGACAAGCGCGCCGTGCAGACCTCGCTCGGCGGCCCGATCCGCGGTGACATCGCGTCCACCGTCCTGCCGACCGACATCGCCGGGTACCAGAAGTTCGACATGTACCCGCAGAAGTACGACGCCAAGGACAATCTGGACCTGACCGAGGCGAAGAAGAAGTGGAAGGAGTGCGGGGCCGGCAAGACCGACACCACCATCCTCGCCCGCTCCGACCGCCAGGACGAGGTCGACGCGGCCACCACCGTCATCGACTCGCTGAAGAAGATCGGCATCAACGCCAAGATCCAGCAGTACCCGACGAGCAAGTACTTCTCGGACTACGCCGGTGTGCCGAAGTTCAACAAGAAGAACAACGTCGGTCTGATCATGATGCAGTGGGGTTCGGACTTCCCGACCGGCTACGGCTACCTGCAGCAGATCCTGAACGGCAAGGCGATCAGCCAGTCCGGCAACACCAACCTCTCCGAGCTGGACAACCCGGAGATCAACAAGCTGCTCGACTCCGCCATCGCCGACACCGACCAGGCCGCGCGCGAGAAGGCGTACGCCGAGATCGACAAGAAGACGATGGAGCAGGCGGTGATCGTGCCGCTGACCTACTTCAAGGTGCTGATGTACCGCTCGCCGGAGGCCACGAACCTGGTGTCCACCTCGGCCTTCAGCGGTCAGTACGACTACCTCAACGTCGGCATCAAGAAGTAGCAGCCCCGGAAGGCAGGTGAAGGCATTGGTGCCCGCCGGCGGCGGCCGGCGGGCACCGACGCCGCAGTCCCGTGTTCTCGTACATCATCCGCAGGTTGATCAGCGCAGTGATCCTGCTGCTGATCGTCAGCGCGGTCACCTTCGGCATCTTCTTCCTGCTGCCGAAGCTGGCCGGGCAGTCCTCCGACCAGCTCGCGCAGCAGTACATCGGCAAGGCCCCCACCGCCGCGGACATCGCCGCGGTGAAGAAGAACCTCGGCTTGGACAAGCCGGTGTACGAGCAGTACTGGGACTTCCTCAAGGGCATCTTCGCCGGCGTCGACTACAAGTTCGGCCCCGACGTGGCGACCTGCCACCGGCCGTGTTTCGGCTACTCCTTCAAGACCCACATCGAGGTCTGGCCCGAGATCCAGTCCCGGCTCCCGGTGACGCTGTCGCTGGCCGCCGGTGCCGCGGTGGTCTGGGTCGTCTCCGGCGTCGCCACCGGCGTGCTCTCCGCGCTGCGCCCCGGCTCCCTCTTCGACCGGGCGGCGATGGGCGTGGCCCTGGCCGGCGTCTCGCTCCCCATGTTCTTCACCGGCGCCCTGGCGCTGGCCCTGTTCACGTACCAATGGCCGATCTTCGAGCGCAGTGATTACGTGCCGCTGCTGGAGGACCCGTTCGCCTGGGCGCGCACGCTCGTCCTGCCCTGGGTCACCCTGGCGTTCCTCTACTCGGCGCTGTACGCCCGGCTCACCCGGGCCGGCATGCTGGAGACGCTGAACGAGGACTACATCCGTACCGCACGGGCCAAGGGCCTGCGCGAGCGCAAGGTCGTCGTCCGGCACGGCCTGCGCGCCGCGCTCACCCCGATCATCACCGTCTTCGGCATGGACCTCGGCCTGCTGCTCGGCGGCGCGCTCATCACCGAGCAGGTCTTCTCCCTCCAGGGCGTGGGCGCCTTCGCCGTCCAGGCGATCACCGCCAACGACCTGCCCAACATCCTCGGCGTCACCCTGCTCGCCGCCTTCTTCATCGTCCTGTGCAACCTGGTGGTGGACGTCCTGTACGCCGCCGTCGACCCCCGGGTGAGGCTCTCGTGACCGACTCCGACGACCTGACGAAGACCACCGCAGTGACGGATGTGGCAGCGGCCCCGGCGGCGATCGCCGAGCCGGTCGCGGAGGGCGGCGCGGCCCCCACCGCGTTCCTCGAAGTACGCGATCTGAAGGTGCACTTCCCGACCGACGACGGCGTCGTGAAGTCCGTCGACGGGCTCTCCTTCCAGCTGGAGAAGGGGAAGACACTCGGCATCGTGGGCGAGTCGGGGTCCGGCAAGTCCGTGACCTCCCTCGCCGTGATGGGCCTGCACCGGGCCTCCCGGCAGCAGCGCAGCAAGGTGCGGATGTCCGGCGAGATCTGGCTGGACGGCCAGGAGCTGATCGGCGCCGACCCCGACGACGTACGGCGGCTGCGCGGCCGCCAGATGGCGATGATCTTCCAGGACCCGCTGTCCGCGCTGCATCCCTTCTACTCGGTCGGCAACCAGATCGTGGAGGCGTACCGCGTCCACCACGACGTCGACAAGAAGACCGCTCGCAAGCGCGCGATCGAGATGCTGGACCGGGTGGGCATCCCGCAGCCCGACAAGCGGGTGGACGACCATCCGCACCAGTTCTCCGGCGGCATGCGGCAGCGCGCGATGATCGCGATGGCGCTGGTCAACAACCCCGAGCTGCTGATCGCCGACGAGCCGACCACCGCGCTGGACGTCACCGTCCAGGCGCAGATCCTGGACCTGATCCGGGACCTGCAGAAGGAGTTCGGCTCGGCGGTCGTCATCATCACCCACGACCTGGGCGTGGTCGCCGAGCTCGCGGACGACCTGCTGGTGATGTACGGCGGGCGGTGCGTGGAGCGCGGCCCCGCCGAGAAGGTCTTCTACGAGCCGCAGCACCCCTACACCTGGGGCCTGCTCGGCTCGATGCCCCGCATCGACCGCGAGCAGACCGACCGCCTGATCCCGGTCAAGGGCGCCCCGCCCAGC
Source organism: Streptomyces purpurogeneiscleroticus (assembly GCF_020024005.1). NCBI lineage: Bacteria > Bacillati > Actinomycetota > Actinomycetes > Kitasatosporales > Streptomycetaceae > Streptomyces > Streptomyces purpurogeneiscleroticus. The sequence continues at coordinate 26,409 of NZ_NHSG01000205.1, read as the reverse complement.
CTGATCAACGTCCCCTCCGGCTGTGCCTTCAACCCGCGCTGCCCGTACGCGGACATCCCGAAGGACAACCTCACCCGCACCGTCCGCCCCGAGCTGCGCCAGGTTGGCAATGGGGGCACCCCCGCCAATGAGGGCGTAGCCGGTGGGGGAGGCCACTTCTCCGCCTGCCACATGTCGCAGGAGGAGCGGGAGCGGATCTGGACCGAAGAGATTGCGCCGAAGCTGTGACCGAGACGACTGACGAGAACACGAAGACGGCGCTCGCGGATTCCGGTGCCGCGGCGGCCGGGCCCCTGCTGAAGGTGCGCGGCCTGGTCCGGCACTTCCCGATCACCAAGGGCCTGCTCAAGCGCCAGGTCGGAGCCGTACAGGCGGTCGACGGCATCGACTTCGAGGTGTACCCGGGCGAGACGCTGGGCGTGGTCGGCGAGTCCGGCTGCGGCAAGTCCACGATGGGCCGGCTGATCACGCGGCTGGACGAGCCGACCGGCGGCTCGATCGAGTTCGAGGGCCGGGACATCACGCATCTGTCGACCGGTGGGATGCGCCCGATGCGCCGCGACGTCCAGATGATCTTCCAGGACCCGTACGGCTCGCTGAACCCGCGGCACACCATCGGCGGCATCATCGGCACCCCCTTCCGGCTCCAGGGCGTCGAGCCCGAGGGCGGCGTGAAGAAGGAGGTGCAGCGGCTGCTGGAGCTGGTGGGCCTGAGCCCGGAGCACTACAACCGGTACCCGCACGAGTTCTCCGGCGGCCAGCGGCAGCGCATCGGCATCGCCCGCGCGCTCGCCCTCAAGCCCAAGCTGGTGGTCGCCGACGAGCCGGTCTCCGCGCTGGACGTCTCCATCCAGGCCCAGGTCGTGAACCTGATGGACGACCTCCAGGAGGAGCTGGGCCTGACGTACGTGATCATCGCGCACGACCTGTCGGTCATCCGGCACGTCTCGGACCGGATCGCGGTGATGTACCTCGGCAAGATCGTCGAGCTGGCGGACCGCGACTCGCTGTACAGGGCGCCGATGCACCCGTACACCAAGGCGCTGCTCTCCGCCGTCCCCGTACCGGACCCCAAGCGGCGCACCCAGCGCGACCGCATCCTGCTCAAGGGCGACGTCCCCTCGCCGATCAACCCGCCCTCGGGCTGCCGCTTCCGCACCCGCTGCTGGAAGGCGACGGAGGTCTGCACGACGACGGAGCCGCCGCTGGTGGCGCTGCGCACGGGCCACCAAGTGGCGTGCCACCACCCGGAGAACGCGCCGGACCAGGCTCCGGAGGAGGCTCCCGGCAAGGTGTCGAAGGCCGCTCCGAAGTAGCGCGGGGGAGTGCCGCCGGGCGCCGGGCAGCAGTCCGGTGACCGGCGGCCAGGACGCCTCCACCAGTGGGCAAGACGCCTCTACCAGCCGGTAATAATTCCGTGTACCGTGCACCGCATGGCACAGGTGACCATTGGTAACAGCGAGTTCGACCGTGACACGGCGATCGTCCGCCGCTCTCCCGGCGTGTACGACGCGGAGCTCTCCGCGGGCTGGACGATCATCCACGCGGTCAACGGGGGCTACCTCCTCGCGCTGATGGGCCGCGCCCTGGGTGACGCGCTGCCGCACCCCGACCCGATGACGGTCACCGCCCACTACCTCACCGCCTCCCGGCCCGGGCCGGCCGTGATCCGCACCGAGGTCGTGCGCACCGGCCGCACGATGTCCACCGGTACCGCGACCCTCGTCCAGTTCGAGGACGACGGCACCGAGGTCGAGCGGCTGCGCGTACTGGCCGCCTACGGCGACCTCGACGCGCTCCCGGACGACGTCCGCACCACCGCCAAGCCGCCCGCCATGCCGCCGCACGCCGAGTGCCTCGGCGCCGACGCCGCGCCCGGAGGCCGCCCCGCGCTCCCCGGCAGCTCGGCGATCACCGCCCGGCTCGACGTCCGCCTGGACCCCGCGACCTGCGGCTGGGCCGTCGGCGCGCCCAGCGGCAACGGCGAGATGCGCGGCTGGTTCGGCCTCGCCGACGGCCGCGACGCCGACCCGCTCTCGCTCCTCCTCACGGTCGACGCGCTGCCGCCCACCGCCTTCGAGATGGGCCTGAAGGGCTGGGTCCCCACGGTCGAGCTGACCACCCACATCCGCTGCCGCCCCGCGCCCGGCCCGCTCCGCGTCTCGATCACCACCCGCAACCTCGCCGGCGGCTTCCTGGAGGAGGACGCCGAGGTCTGGGACGCCAACGACCGCCTTGTCGCGCAGTCCCGCCAGCTGGCCCGGGCGCTGCTGGACTGACCCCTGCAGCGCCCTCCGCAGGGGTTTTGTGGAGGGTGCCTCCGAGCGCTGGGTATGCGCTCCCGCAGTGCGCCCGTCAGCTCGTAGAATCGTGCGCACCATGGTTTACCTCGACCACGCCGCCACCACCCCGATGCTTCCGGAGGCGGTGCAGGCGATGACCGCCCAGCTGACCGTCACCGGCAATGCCTCCTCGCTGCATGCCGCCGGCCGGCGTGCCCGCCGCACCGTCGAGGAGGCCCGGGAATCCCTCGCCGCCTCGCTCGGCGCACGCCCCAGTGAGGTCGTCTTCACCGCGGGCGGCACGGAGGCCGACAACCTCGCCGTCAAGGGCCTGTACTGGGCCCGCCGGGACGCCGAGCCGTCCCGTACCCGCGTACTCGCCAGCCCCGTCGAGCACCACGCCGTGCTCGACGCGGTCGAGTGGCTCGCCGAGCACGAGGGCGCGCGCGTGGAGTGGCTGCCGGTGGACGCGCACGGACGCGTGCACCCGGACGCCCTTCGCGCGGCGATCGTCACGGACCCCTCGGACGTCGCGCTGGTCACCGTCATGTGGGCCAACAACGAGATAGGGACCGTCCAGCCGGTCAGCGAACTGGCCGCGGTGGCGCGCGAGTTCGACATCCCGATGCACGCGGACGCGGTCCAGGCGTTCGGACAGCTGGAGGTCGACTTCGGCGCGAGCGGCCTGGCCGCGATGACCGTCTCCGGCCACAAGATCGGCGGTCCGTACGGCATCGGGGCCCTCCTGCTCGGCCGCGAATACGCTCCCGTGCCCGTCCTGCACGGCGGCGGCCAGGAGCGCCACGTACGCTCCGGCACCCTCGACACGCCCGCGATCGCCGCCTTCGCCGCGGCCGGGCGGCACGCCGCCGCGCACCGCGAGGAGTTCGCGCGCGAGATCGGCGCCCTGCGCGACGAGCTGATCACGGCCGTACGGGCCGCCGCACCCGATGCCGTCCTCGGCGGCGACCCGGACCCGGCCGGCCGCCTCCCCGCCAACGCGCACTTCTCCTTCCCCGGCTGCGAGGGCGACTCCCTGCTCCTCCTCCTGGACGCGCAGGGCATCGAGTGCTCCACCGGCTCGGCCTGCACGGCCGGCGTCGCCCAGCCCAGCCACGTCCTCCTCGCCACCGGCATGGACCCGGACCTGGCCCGCGGCACACTCCGCTTCTCCCTCGGCCACACCTCCACGAAGGAGGACGTGGCGGCACTGGCGGAGGCGATCGGCCCGGTGGTGCAAAGGGCCCGGAGCGCGGGGCTCAGCTGAGGCGCGGCGACTGCCCCGGGGCCCGGCCGCTAGCCCGGGGACTTCCCCGGCTCCCGGCCCTTCCCGGGGTTCCGGGACAGCGCCTCCCGCACAAGATCGATGTACCGGTCCCAGTCCCAATGCGGCCCCGGATCGGTGTGATCCGCGCCCGGGACCTCCACATGCCCGACGATGTGCTCCCGGTCGGCCGGGAATCCGTACCGCGCGCAGATGTCCGCCGTCAGTTGCGCCGAACTCCCGTACATCGCGGCCGTGAAGTCCTGCGGCCGGTCGACGAACCCCTCGTGCTCGATGCCGATGCTGCGCTCGTTGTACCCCCGGTTGCCCGCGTGAAAGGCGACATCCAGCTCGCGCACGGTCTGCGCGACATGCCCGTCCTTCCGGACGACATAGTGCGAGGCCGCGCCGTGCGCCGGATCACGGAACACCCGCAGCGCGGTCGCGTAGCTGCCCTGTACGACGTGGATCACTACCCGGTCGATCACATAGTCGGCAGGCCGGTCGGCCCGCCGCCAGTTCGCCCCGGACGCGGCGGACCACTGCGCGCTCTGATAGTCCACCTCACCCGGTTTGCGCGGTTTTTCCTGCCCGGGCAGCCGCCACCACCAGCGCTCCAGCCGGTCGTGTGCCGCCAGTCCCGTGGCCGCCACCGCGACCGTCCCGCCGATCAGCACCGCGCGGCGGCCGATGCTTCTGCGGGCCGTGTGATCACCGTCTCCCATGCGCTGAACAACGCTCACCACCCGGCTTACGGTTCCGCCCGGCGGTACCGGCTTCCGGTTCGCCCGGCGCCCGGGACCCCGCTCGCTTCCACCCCTGCCACTGGTTCCGTCTACTCTGGAAGAGCTATGACTGACGCTCCCCGCCGCCTCCGCGTGCTCGCCGCAATGTCCGGCGGTGTCGACTCCGCCGTCGCCGCCGCCCGCGCCGCCGAGGCGGGCCACGACGTGACCGGCGTACACCTCGCGCTCTCCGAAAACCCCAAATCCTTCCGCACCGGCGCGCGCGGCTGCTGCACGATCGAGGACTCGCACGACGCCCGCCGTGCCGCCGATGTCATCGGCATCCCCTTCTACGTCTGGGACCTCGCCGAACGCTTCCGCGAGGACGTGGTGGACGACTTCGTCGCGGAGTACGAGGCGGGCCGCACGCCGAACCCCTGCCTCCGCTGCAACGAAAAGATCAAGTTCGCCGCCCTCCTCGACAAGGCCCTCGCGCTCGGCTTCGACGCGGTCTGCACCGGCCACTACGCCACGGTCGTGACCCGCGAGGACGGCACCCGCGAGCTGCACCGTGCCTCCGACATGGCCAAGGACCAGTCCTACGTCCTCGGTGTCCTGGACGAGCGCCAGCTCGCGCACGCCATGTTCCCGCTCGGCGACACGCTCACCACCAAGGCGGAGATCCGCGAAGAAGCCGCCCGCCGCGGCCTCTTCGTCGCCAAGAAGCCCGACAGTCACGACATCTGCTTCATCGCCGACGGCGACACCCAGGGCTTCCTCGCAAAGCGCCTGGGCCGCGCGGAAGGCGACATCGTCGACGAGACGGGCAACGTCCTGGGCACGCACGAGGGCGCGTACGGCTACACCATCGGCCAGCGCAAGGGCCTCCGCATCGGCACCCCGGCCCCCGACGGCAAGCCGCGCTACGTCCTGGACATCTCCCCGGTCGACAACACGGTCACCGTCGGCCCGGCCGAGGCTCTGGACGTGACGGCCCTCACCGCCATCCGCCCCCGCTGGTGCGGCACCCCGCCGGCCGGCCCCGGCACCTACACCGCCCAGCTCCGCGCCCACGGCGACGAAACCGAGGTCACCGCCGAGCCGACCGAGGACGGCCTCGCGGTCACCTTCGCGGAACCGGTCCGCGGCGTGGCCCCCGGCCAGGCGATCGTCCTGTACGACGGGACGAGGGTGGTCGGCTCGGCGACGATCGCGAGCACCACGCGGGCCACGGCGGGGGTATAGCCGGAAACCGCCCCATCTGACGACACGACGCCCATGCGGGGACCTGTATACGCCGTTTATGCAGGTCAGCGGCGCGCTCTGTACGATCCCCAGGCGCTGTCGACGTCATACGGGGGTATCACGTGTTCGGAATTGTCAGGCCCTGCACTCATCGCCTGACCGAAGGGCTCAAAGCGGAGTGGATGGCCCATCTGTGCGGCCTCTGCCTCGCGCTGCGTAACGATCACGGGCAGTTCGCCCGGGTGGTCACGAACTACGACGGCTTGATCGTTTCCGTACTGACGGATGCCCAGACCGGTCACGCGGAGGCCGGGCGCCGGACCGCCGGGCCCTGCCCCCTGCGGGGCATGCGCACCGCTTCGGTGGCGAAGGGGGAGGGAGCGCGGCTCGCCGCGTCGGTCTCCCTCGTGCTCGCCTCGGCGAAGATCCGCGATCACGTCGCCGACCAGGACGGACTCCTTCGCCGCCGCCCCGTCGCCGCCGCCGCGCGCAAGGTCGCCACCGGCTGGCACCGGGCCGGAACGCGTACCGGCTCCACCGTCGGCTTCGACACCGCCGTACTGGTCGACGCGGTCGACCGGCAGCCGGCCGTCGAGCGGCTGGCCGGCCCCGGCACACCGCTGACGGTCATCACCGAGCCGACCGAGACGGCGACCGCCGCGGCCTTCGCTCACACGGCAGTCCTCGCGGGCCGCCCCGGCAACGCCGAACCGCTCGCCGAGGCCGGCCGTCTCTTCGGCCGGCTCGCCCACCTCCTCGACGCCGTGGAGGACCGCGCGACGGACGCCGCCGAGGGCGCCTGGAACCCGCTCACCGCCACGGGCACCGGCCTCGACCAGGCCCGCCGCCTCTGCGATGACGCACTCCACGGCATCCGACTCGCCCTCCGCGATGCCGACTTCGCCGACGCCGGGCTCGTACACATCCTGCTCGTCCACGAACTCCGCCGCGCGGTGGACCGCGCCTTCGGCACGACATCGTGCCGCCACACGGGCCACGACGGCGCCGCCGGTCAACCGCCCCAGTACGGTCAACCGCCCCAGTACGGTCTTCCGTCGGCCGGCGGCCCGTACTACGCCCAGGGGCAGCAGCCCCTGAACGGCCCACAGAACCCGTACAGCGGGGGCCACGGCGGAGACGTGGGCGGGCCCGGCGGGCCCGGCGGGCCCGGAGACTTCGGGGGAGGCCCCCACCAGCCGAAGAAACCCCGCGGCTTCCTCGCCGGCTGCGCCTCCTTCATCGGCCTCTGCTGCACCTGCCGGCTCTGCTGCGCCGACGAGTACGAGGGCCCCTGGTCCCGGAAGAAGCGCAAGGGCTGCCTCAGCGACTGCTGTGAGGCATGTCGGTGCTGCGAGGTCTGTGAGTGTTGCGCATGCTGCGACTGCGGCTGCTGACCGTCGGCGCCATGGCCGGGCGGCCCCGGCGCCCGGCCCGTTGGCGCTCTCTGAGATGCCTGCCCGCGATCACGGCGTAACGTGAGTAAAGGGGGCATACGGCGTCGTTCCGAGGAGGGGCCATGACACCGGACCCCAAGCGGCAGGAAGAATTCGCTGCATACATGGTCGATGTGCTCAACAAGGGGGCGCTGGCCCTCCTCACCAGCGTCGGCCATCAGACCGGACTGTTCGACACCATGAGCACGCTGCCGCCCGCCACCAGTGACGACATCGCCAAGGCGGCGGACCTCGACGAACGGTACGTACGCGAGTGGCTCGGCGGGATGGTCGTCGGCGGCTTCGTGGAGTACGAGCCGGACAGCGCGACGTACACGCTGCCCCCTGAACACGCCGCCTCGCTCACCGCGGCCGCAGGACCCGACAATCTCGCCGGGATGATGCCGTACCTCGCGCTGATGGGCGAGGTCGAGCAGCAGGTCGTCAACTCCTTCCGTGCCGGTGGCGGCGTCCCGTACTCGGCGTACCCCCGCTTCCAGGCACTGCAGGCCCAGGAGACGGCGCGCGTGTACGACGCGGCGCTCGTCGACACGATCGTCCCGCTGGTCCCGGGCCTCACCGAACGGCTGCGCGACGGCATCGACGCCCTGGACGTGGGTACGGGGCAGGGGCACGCCCCGCTCGTCCTGGCCCAGGCGTTCCCGCGCAGCCGCTTCTACGGCCTCGACCAGTCGGAGGACGGCATCGCGGCCGCCTGCCGGAAGGCCGACCGGCTGTCCCTGGACAACGTCCACTACGCGGTCGGCGACTCGACGGCGATCACCGGACGGTACGACCTGGTCACCGCATTCGACGTCATCCACGATCTGGCCCGGCCGCAGGAGACCCTGGACGCGATCGCCGCCTCCCTCCGCGACGGCGGCACGTTCCTCATGGGCGACATCGCCGCGTCCAGCAACCTGGAGGAGAACGTCGGGCATCCCTTCGGGCCCGCGCTCTACGGCTTCTCGGTCTTCTACTGCATGACCACCTCGCTGAGCACCGGCGGCGCCGGCCTCGGCACGGTCTGGGGCGAACAGACCGCCCGCCGCATGCTCGGCGCCGCCGGTTTCACCGAGATCGACGTCAAGTCGTTCGAGAGCGACCCGGTGAACGTGTACTACGTGGCGACGAAGGCCCCCGCGGACGCCGCCTGAGCGAAGTCCTCCCAGGCGGCGGGGGAGACCGTGAGGTGGGGGAGCGCCGTGTCCTTGGAGTCCCGGACGTGTATCGCCCCGGGGCAGGCCGCCACCTCGACACAGGCTTCGCCCTCGCCGCCGCTGTAGCTGCTCTTGAACCAAGCCAGTTCGGTGTTCATGTTCATGCCTCTCCTGTCAGCAGACGCTGGATGAAAGCCCTCGACGCCTCGGCATCGAGAGCCTGGGCACGGATCGTTCCGTAGCGGTGACTCAGCACGCTGACGTCGTCGGGTTCGGTGATGAAGTAACTGCCCCGCTGCCCTTCGACATAGACGATGGTGTGGTGGTCCGGAGTCTCCAGCAGCGTCATCGGGCCGTCCACCCCCGCATGCGTCTCCCGCGCGAGCGGCATGATCTGGAGCTGCACGTTGTGCAGTTCGGAGAGTTTGAGCAGGTTCCGAAGCTGGCCCTCCCAGACGGCCTGGCCGCCCAGCTTCCGCAGCAGCGTCGACTCCTCCAGGACGAAGGTCAGTCGGCACGCGGGCGTACGCGTGAGCAACTTCTGCGTGGCCAGCCGGGCCTGGACGGACTTCTCGATCTCCTCGTCGGTCATGCTGGGCCGGACGGACCGGAAGACCGCCTGCGCGTACTCCTTCGTCTGCAGCAGGCCGTGCAGGAAGTGCGTCGAGTAGACGTGCAACGCCAGCGCCTCCGCCTGGAGTTTTACGTACTCCTCGGCCCACGCCGGATGATGCTTCTCCGCTACGTCCGGGGCCAGGACGGCCAACAGGCCGTCCGCGCCCAGCGCGGCGTCCACCGAGTCGACATACCCCGGCTTCGGCGGTCTTTCGCCGCGCTCGACCATCGCGATCAGGGATTCGGAGTACGAGATGAGCGCGGCCAGCTCGCGGCGCGTCATCTCGCGTTTTTCGCGCAGGTAGCGGGACTGCTTGCCGAAGATCTGGAGGCTTACGGGTGGCTCTTTGGCCCTGGGCATGGGATCCCCTCCGGTGACGCTGGTCGTACCGCATTGCACGGATCGCACCACCGTCATCCGTCTCCGCACAACGAAGTCGATCCAGTACGCAGAGTAACTGCGGCCACTGACAATCGACCCCATGACGGATGAAATGCCTGGTGAAGCCCCTGGTGAAGTCCCCGCTCACGTCCTGCGGTTGCTGCCGTGGACGACCCCCGACGGCCGCCCCTGCTACCTCTCGACCGACGGCACGGGGCCCGTGTCCGCGCTCGCCGACAGCGTCGAGCAGATCCAGCTCGGGATGGGGGTGGAGCTGCTGCGGCACGCCCGTGCGATGCATGCCGACCCGAAGGTCACGGACGCCGAGTTCCGCTACCTGGCCCTCCGGCTGGCGGAGGCGCTGAGTGATGCCCTGCGCGTCGCGGACTGCCGTGCCCGTCGGTGAGGAAAGGGCTAGCCGCCGGACAGGGCTGCGAGGCCCTTGCGGAGGTCCTCCGTGTTCATGACCGGCGTGTACTGGACTTTGGCGCCGAGTTCGAGGAAGAACGGCTCTCCGGTCTTCGGCATCTGGGACGGGTCCTGAAGATCGAAGAAGATAAATGCCGTACGGAATCCGTCCTGGGTGGTGAAATAGGCCGCTTCGGGACGGAGGTTCGTCAGCGCGTTCTCGATCGTCTTCGGAAGCGTGCCGTTTCTGATGGCCTCGTTGGCCGCGTTCGTGTCGAGCTGGACCTTGAGAAGCATTCGCATGAGAAACCCCTTCCCGGCCGGGTGGTGCTCCTTGAGGGGTACCGGACGAACCCGGTCGCATATATCTACAGCGTCGCGCTGCTCTTCCCGCGGGGCAACGCGGACGCGGGCCCACTGGGCGGGCACCGGGAGTTCCGCTCGGGTTCCCGGAGAACCGGATACCGTGCGTGGCGGGCGGGGACATAGAGTCGCGGGGGCGACGGGACGCCAACGGCCGTCTATGGGAAGGAAATGATCGTGACGGTGCAAGCTGATCGTACGGAGCGTACGGAGGACAAGGCCGCCGGGGATCATCGGGCCGGGCCGGCCGGCCTGTATGCCGAGCTGGTCCGGCGCAATCCCGGGGAGCCGGAATTCCACCAGGCGGCCCTGGAGGTACTGGAGACTCTTGACCCGGTGCTCGCCGTGCGCCGCGAGCTCGCCGACGCCCGCATTCTTGAGCGCGTCGTCGAACCGGAACGGCAGATCATGTTCCGGGTGCCGTGGACGGACGACAAGGGGCGGATTCACGTCAACCGCGGCTTCCGGGTGGAGTTCAACAGTGCCCTCGGCCCGTACAAGGGCGGCCTGCGCTTCCATTCCTCGGTCAACCTCGGCATCGTGAAGTTCCTCGGCTTCGAGCAGATCTTCAAGAATGCGCTCACCGGACTGAACATCGGCGGGGGCAAGGGCGGCAGCGACTTCGACCCGCACGGCCGGTCCGATGCCGAGGTCATGCGGTTCTGCCAGTCCTTCATGACCGAGCTGCACCGCCATCTCGGGGAGCACACCGACGTGCCGGCCGGTGACATCGGCGTCGGCGGCCGCGAGATCGGCTACCTCTTCGGCCAGTACCGGCGGATCACCAACCGCTGGGAGGCCGGCGTGCTCACCGGCAAGGGTCTGGAGTGGGGCGGCTCGCTGGTCCGTACGGAGGCCACCGGATACGGGAACGTGCTGTTCACCGCCGAGATGCTCAAGGAGCGCGGCGAGGACCTGGACGGCCGGCAGGTCCTGGTCTCCGGTTCCGGCAACGTCGCGATCTACACGATCGAGAAGGCACAGGCGCTGGGCGCGAACGTGCTGACCTGCTCGGACTCCGGCGGGTACGTCGTGGACGAGAAGGGCATCGACCTTGATCTGCTGAAGCAGATCAAGGAGGTCGAGCGCGGGCGCATCAGTGACTACGCGGAGCGGCGCGGGTCCTCGGCGACGTACGTGCCGGGCGGGTCCGTGTGGGACGTCCCCGCCGATGTGGCGCTGCCCTCGGCCACGCAGAACGAGCTGGACGAGGAGGCCGCGCGCGTCCTGGTGCGCAACGGCGTGAAGGCGGTGTCCGAGGGCGCGAACATGCCCACGACGCCCGGTGCGGTCGCGGTGTTCCGGGAGGCGGGGGTGGCCTTCGGGCCCGGTAAGGCGGCCAACGCGGGCGGTGTCGCGACGAGCGCGCTGGAGATGCGGCAGAACTCCGCGCGGGAGTCGTGGACCTTCGAGCGCGCGGAGGGCGAGCTCGCGGCGATCATGGAGAACATCCACCGCACGTGCTTCGAGACGGCCGAGCGGTACGGCCGCCCCGGCGACTACGTCGTCGGCGCGAACATCGCCGGATTCGAGCGGGTCGCGGACGCGATGCTGGCGCAGGGCCTGATCTGACACGGCCGTGCCGAGCGCGGGCAGGGGGCCGTGCTGTGTTCCCTGCCCGCCGGTGACGAGTGCGGGCGGGGGACCGTCGTGCGTTCCCTGCCCGCCCGTATCGTTGCCGTATGAACATTTGCGTCTTCTGCTCCGCCGCCGACCTCTCCGAGAGCTACACCGTCCCCGCCCGTGAATTCGCCGAGCTGATCGGCAAGGGCGGGCACGCGCTGGTGTGGGGCGGCTCGGACACCGGCCTGATGAAGGTCATGGCCGACGGCGTGCAGGAGAAGGGCGGCCGGCTCATCGGCATCTCGGTGGAGTTCCTGGCCCACAAGGCGCGTGCGGGCGCGGACGAGATGGTGATCACCGCGGACCTTGCCGAGCGCAAGGCGGCGCTGCTCGCCCGCGCCGACGCCATCGTGGTGATGGTCGGTGGCACCGGCACGCTGGACGAGGCCACGGAGATCCTGGAGCTGCGCAAGCACGGGATGCACACCAAGCCGGTCGTGATCCTGAACACCAACGGCTTCTACGACGGCCTCAAGCAGCAGTTCCAGCGCATGGAGGAGGAGAACTTCCTCCCGGTACCCCTCACCGAGCTGGCCTTCTTCGCGGAGGACGGGGTGGGTGCCCTGGCCTACTTGGAGGAGAAGGCGGGGATACAGGGCTGAGCCCCGGGGGCCGTACGCCCGCCCCGTACGTCCGCCTTGTGCATACCTGTCGTTAGGATCGCCCCCATGGGTACGCACTTGATCACCGGCGCAGGATCGGGCATCGGGACGGCGGTCGCGCGGCGGCTGGCCGACCGGGGGGAGGAGCTGTGGCTGCTCGCCCGGGACGCGGGGCGCGCCAAGGAGCTGGCCGCGCAGTTCCCCGGGGCGCGCACGGTCGTCGGTGACCTCGGCGTGCCGGAGAAGCTCGCCTGGGCGCTCGGCCACCAGACGCTGCCCGACCGGCTGGACTCCGTCCTGCACATCGCGGGCGTCGTCGAGCTGGGCGCGGTCGCCGACCTGCCCGCCAAGAGCTGGCAGCGCCAGCTGACCGCCAACCTGGTCGCGCCGGCCGAGCTGACCCGCCTCTTCCTGCCGCAGCTGCGGCTCGCCCAGGGGCACGTGGTCTTCGTCAACTCCGGCGCGGGGCTGCGCGCGAACCCGCAGTGGGGCGCGTACGCCGCCAGCAAGCACGGCCTGAAGGCGCTGGCGGACGCGCTGCGCGCCGAGGAGCACGACAACGGGATCCGTGTCACCTCCGTCTACCCGGGGCGCACCGCGACCGCCATGCAGGCCACCGTGCACCAGCAGGAGGGCAAGGAGTACGACCCGTCCCGCTGGATCGACCCCGAGTCGATCGCGACCACGGTCCTCACGGCCCTCGACCTCCCCAGGGACGCCGAGATCACCGACCTCTCGGTCCGCCCCGGGAGCTGACAACGCCGGCTCCGTAGGCGCGGTCGCGCCCCGGGGTACGGGCGCAGCCAGACGGCCGCGCCGCATAGGGTCGGACGCGTGAGCGACAAGACCACTAACCCCTGGGGCGCCCGCGCGGCCACCGGTATCGGGTCGATGCCCGGTGGCGACGCGCGGGAGGCCGCGAAGACCGTCACCGGCTCCCTCGAACGGCTGCCGTACCTGCCCGAGCTGCCCGCCCGAGGGCCCGGCGCCGACATGATCGGCCGGACCGCCGGACTGCTCGTCGAGGTGTACGCGCATGTGGAGCCCAGCGGCTGGCGGATCAGCGACCGGCCGGGCCGGGACACCCGCCGGGCCCGGTCCTGGCTCGGCGAGGACCTCGACGCGCTGGAGGAGTTCACGCAGGGGTACGAGGGTGCCCTGAAGGTCTCGGCCGTCGGCCCGTGGACGCTGGCCGCTTCCCTGGAGCTGCGCAACGGGGAGGCCGCGCTGAGCGACCCGGGTGCCTGCCGGGACCTGGCCGCCTCCCTGGCGGAGGGGCTGCGCGGGCACCTCGCGGACGTACGGCGGCGGGTTCCGGGCGCGCGGATCGCGCTGCAGCTGGACGAGCCGTCGCTGACCTCCGTACTGCGCGGCAGCGTGAAGACCGCGAGCGGGTACCGGACCCACCGGGCCGTGGACCGCGCCGTCGTCGAGGGCGCGCTCCGCGACATCATCGACGCGGCGGGCCCCGCACAGGCCGACGCGGAGGCCGCACAGGACGGCCGTACGCCCGTGATCGTCCACTCCTGCGCCCCCGATGTGCCGTTCGCGCTGCTGCGCCGGGCCGGTGCCGCCGGCATCGCATGCGACTTCTCACTGCTCACCGAGCGTGATGACGAGGCGATCGGCGAGGCCGTCGAGGGCGGTACGACGCTCTTCGCCGGCGTCGTGCCGGGCACCGACGGCCCATTGTCAGACCCTGCCGGTAGCGTCATGGGTGTCAGGACGCTGTGGCGCAGGCTGGGGCTGAATCCGGGGACTCTCAGCGAGTCCGTGGTGATCACTCCCGCGTGCGGGCTCGCGGGTGCTTCGCCCGACTATGCCCGTAAAGTGCTCGCCCATTGCGTCCGGGCGGCGGGATCGCTCGCGGACAACCCTGAGTGAGCGCACTCAAGGACACGGGAGGACAGACGGTGGCCGGCGAAGAGCAGACCGGACAGGCGGCGGACGACGCGGCGGGCGACGCGGCGGGAGCCGGCGTGCCCTCGGAGGCGCGCGAGCGGCACCAGCGGCTCGCGGAGCAGATCGAGGAGCACCGCTTCCGGTATTACGTCAAGGACGCCCCGGTCGTCAGCGACGCGGAGTTCGACAAGCTGCTGCGCTCCCTGGAGGCGCTGGAGGAGGAGCATCCGCAGCTGCGGACGCCCGACTCGCCCACGCAGAAGGTCGCGGGTTCGTACGAGACGGAGTTCACGGAGGTCGCCCACCGCGAGCGGATGCTCTCGCTGGACAACGCCTTCGACGACGAGGAGCTGGCCGCCTGGGCGGAGCGGCTGGCGACGGAGCTGGGCGGCGACCCGAAGTCGGCGGGGTACCACTTCCTGTGCGAGCTCAAGGTCGACGGCCTCGCGGTCAACCTCACGTACGAGCACGGCAGGCTGACCCGCGCCGCCACCCGCGGCGACGGCCGCACGGGCGAGGACATCACACCCAATGTGCGGACGATCGCGGACATCCCCGACCGGCTCAAGGGTGACCGCATCCCGGAGCTGGTGGAGATCCGCGGCGAGGTCTTCTTCCCGATGGAGGCGTTCGAGCAGCTCAACGCCCGTCTGGTGGCGGACGGCAAGCCCCCGTTCGCCAACCCGCGCAATGCCGCGGCCGGTTCGCTGCGCCAGAAGGACCCCAAGGTCACGGCGACGCGCCCGCTGCACATGGTGGTGCACGGCATCGGCGCCCGTGAGGGCCTGGAGATCGACCGTCAGTCGGAGGCGTACGACCTGCTGCGCGAGTGGGGCCTGCCGACCGCCAAGCACAACAAGGTCGTCGACTCGCTCGCCGCGGTGCGGGAGTTCATCGCGTACTACGGCGACCACCGGCACGACGTCGAGCACGAGATCGACGGCGTCGTCGTCAAGCTCGACGAGATCCGGCTGCAGGGCCGCCTCGGGGCGACCTCGCGCGCGCCGCGCTGGGCGATCGCGTGGAAGTACCCCCCGGAGGAGGTCAACACCAAGCTGCTGGACATCCGGGTGGGTGTCGGGCGGACGGGCCGGGTGACGCCGTACGCCGTCGTCGAGCCGATCATGGTGGCCGGTTCCGAGGTCGAGTTCGCCACGCTGCACAACCAGGACGTGGTCAAGGCCAAGGGCGTCCTCATCGGCGACACGGTCGTGCTGCGCAAGGCGGGCGATGTGATCCCCGAGATCCTCGGGCCCGTGGCAGACCTGCGGGACGGCAGCGAGCGGAAGTTCGTGATGCCGGCCGAGTGCCCCGAGTGCGGGACGGCGCTGCAGCCCGCCAAGGAGGGCGACATCGACCTGCGCTGCCCGAATGCGCGGAGCTGCCCGGCGCAGCTGCGTGAGCGGCTCTTCTACCTCGCGGGCCGCAAGAGCCTGGACATCGAGAACTTCGGCTATGTCGCGGCGACGGCGCTGACCCAGCCGCTGGAGCCGGCCGAGCCGCCGCTGAAGGACGAGGGTGACCTCTTCAGCCTCTCCATCGAGCAGCTGCTGCCCATCAAGTCGTACGTCCTCGACCCGGACAGCGGTCTGCCCAAGCGGGACCCGAAGACCGGCGAGGAGAAGGTCGTCACGTTCTTCGCCAACCAGAAGGGCGAGCCGAAGAAGAACGCCCTGGCGATGCTGGAGAACATCCAGGCGGCCAAGGAGCGCCCGCTGGCCCGCATCCTGACGGGCCTTTCGATCCGGCACGTGGGCCCGGTCGCGGCGCAGGCGCTGGCCATGGAGTTCCGTTCGCTGGACCGGATCCGCGAGGCGAGCGAGGAGGAACTGGCCGCGGTCGAGGGCGTCGGCGGCACCATCGCCGCCTCGCTGAAGCAGTGGTTCGAGGAGGAGTGGCACCGCGACATCGTGGACAAGTGGCGTGCCGCCGGGGTCCGGATGGAGGAGGAGAGCACCGGGGACGAAGGCCCGAGGCCGCTGGAGGGCGTCACCGTCGTCGTAACGGGAACACTTCAATCACACACCAGAGATGGCGCGAAGGAAGCGCTGCAACGTCTTGGAGCGAAAGTGACCGGATCTGTCTCGAAGAAGACCGGTTTCGTCGTTGTAGGCGACAATCCTGGTTCAAAATATGACAAGGCTATGCAGTTGAAGGTACCTGTGCTGGACGATGACGGCTTCGCGGTACTGCTCGCAGAAGGCCCCGACGCCGCCCGCGCGGTAGCAGTCACACCGCCGGAGGAGGAGTGAGCAAGTCACTTCTTCGGCGCATACCAGACGCTTACGGGTGGTCGGGTCGCATTCGGGCAACCGCTGCCGATCGCTGCCCGTGCGGGCCTTCTGCGGCCTACTGTTGAGGGGTGCGCCTGCCGTGGCGCGGGCACAGCCGGCTGTGAGAGGTATCGGAATGGAACCGACCGACAGCGCCGCTCCGGCGTCGCGGCTCCGGCGGCTCGTCATGCCCGCGTTGCCCGCGGCTGTGGTTCTGACGGCCGCCCTGGTGCTCGTGACGGGCGTGATCATGACGATCGGAGGCGGTGCCGCGCTCTTCCCGCGCGGCGCCGTCGGCTGGTCGCTGGCCGTCCTCACCGGCGTGATCGTCGGGCATCTCGTCGCCATCGGCCGGGACCGCTGGTCCGGCGGCACCGGCTCCGGTGCCGCGCTGGCCCTGGCGGTCCTGCTGCTGTACGGCTGGGTGCCGGCACTGCTGATCAGCCTGTCCGTGGTCCTGCTGGTCGGCGCGGCGCGCCGGCAGCGCTGGCGACAGGCCGTGGTGCACGGCGCGATCGACGTCCTCGGCCTGGGCGCGGCGGCGCTGGGCCTCGCCGCGTTCGGCATCACGCCCAGCGTGGCCGACCCCGGCCGGCCCGGGGAGTGGGACCTGTCCGTACTGCCGCCGATCCTCGGATCGGCGCTGGTGTATCTGGCCGTCACCCGCGCGCTGCTGTGGTTCCTGATGGGCTCGCGCAACGGCCGGCTGCCGTCCATCGCGCGCCGCGCGGTGACCCGGCAGGCCCTGGTCGGCATCGCGCTCGTGGGCATAGCCCCGCTGATCGTGGTGGTCGCCGAGCACACCCCGCTGCTGCTGCCGCTCTTCGCCGTACCGCTCATCGCGCTGGACTCCACGCTGTGGATCGCGCGGGCCCGCGCCGAGGAGCAGCTGCGCGACCCGCTGACCGGCCTGCCGAACCGGCAGTGGCTGCTGGAGCGGACCTGGAGCGCGCTGGACGACGCCGAGCGCGTCGGCGCCCGCGCCGCCCTCGTACTGATCGATCTCGACCGTTTCCGGTCGGTCAACGACACCCTCGGACATCTCGCCGGTGACCGCCTGCTGCTCCAGATCGCCGAGCGGCTGCGGCACGCGCTGCCCCGCGGAGCGGAGGCCGCGCGGCTGGGCGGCGACGAGTTCGCGGTGCTGCTGCCCACCGCCGATTCCCTCACCAGCGCGCAGCGGGTGGCCCGTTCGCTTGTCGCCGCACTGGGCTCGCCCCTCGACCTGGACGGGCTGACGCTGGTGCTCGAGGCGAGCGCCGGCGTCGCGGTCTATCCGGACCACGCGCTGGACGCGGAGGGCCTGCTGCGCCGCGCGGACGTCGCGATGTACCAGGCGAAGCGGGACCGCAGCGGCGTGGAGGTCTACGAAGCCAAGCGCGACGGCAACACCCCCGACCGGCTCGGCCTCCTCGGCGATCTGCGCCGGGCGCTGGACGCGGGCGAGGTCGAACTGCACTACCAGCCCAAGGTCCGCTTCGACGGCCAGGTGGCCGGTCTCGAGGCGCTGGTGCGCTGGGTGCATCCGGACCGCGGGAGAGTGCCTCCGGACGAGTTCATCGCCATCGCCGAGTCCTCCGGGCTGATGCCGCGGCTGACCGAGTACGTACTGGAGACCGCGCTCGGCCAGGTGGCACGCTGGCGCGCGGACGGGCTGGAGGTCCCGGTCGCGGTGAACGTCTCGCCGCGGGATGTGCACACCCCCGGGTTCGCCGGTGCGGTGGCCGCGCGGCTGGCGCGGCACCAGGTACCGCCGGGCGCGCTCCAGCTGGAGATCACCGAGCATGTGCTGCTGGAGGATCCGCAGCGCGCCGCCGACACGCTGAACGGCCTGACCGGGCACGGCGTGAAGATGTCGCTCGACGACTTCGGTACGGGGTACAGCTCGCTGGTGCACCTGCGGCGGCTGCCCGTCAGCGAGCTGAAGATCGACCGCTCGTTCGTGGCCCGGCTCGCGGTGGACACCGAGGACGCCGAGATCGTCCGCTGCACGCTCGACCTCGCGCACTCCCTCGGCCTGCTGGTCGTCGCGGAGGGCGTCGAGGACGACGAGACCTGGGAGCGGCTGCGGGACCTGGGCTGCGACGCGGTACAGGGCTGGCTGGTGGCGGCCGCGATGCCGCCGGACGAGACGACGGCCTGGCTGCGGGCGCGGGAGCACGGCGGCTGGCGCCGCGAAGTGGACGACGAGGCGGATCGGCCCTCCGGGCAGGTGGTGAAGTAAGCAGCCCCCGCCATGCCGGGGGAGCGCCCTCCGGGCGCTGTCCTCAAACGCCGGACGGGCTGTTCGTTAACCGTTTCGCGGTCACGACTCCCGGAGCCATAGGATTGGGGCGGAAACTCCACCGGAAACCAGCAGAGGATCGCTGCATGCCTGGCATCACGCGCGAGGAGGTCGCCCACCTCGCACGGCTGGCACGTCTGGAGCTGAAGGACGAAGAGCTCGACCACTTCGCCGGACAGCTCGACGACATCATCGGCGCGGTAGCCCGCGTCTCCGAGGTCGCCGACCAAGACGTCCCGCCGACCTCCCACCCGCTGCCCCTGACGAACGTCATGCGGGCGGACGAGGTCCGTCCGTCGCTCACCCCCGAGCAGGCGCTCTCCGGCGCCCCCGCCCAGGAGCAGCAGCGATTCAAGGTGCCGCAGATTCTGGGGGAGGAGTGACCGAGATGGCGCAGACCGCAGCACACGAACTGATCAAGCTGACCGCCGCCGAGACCGCAGCGAAGATCGCGGCCGGTGAGGTCACCGCCGTCCAGGTCACCGAGGCCCACCTGGCCCGGATCGAGGCCGTGGACGAGAAGGTGCACGCCTTCCTTCACGTCGACCGGGAGGGCGCACTCGCCCAGGCCCGCGCCGTGGACGCCAAGCGCGAGCGCGGCGAGAAGCTCGGCCCGCTGGCCGGCGTCCCGCTCGCGCTGAAGGACATCTTCACCACCGAGGGCGTCCCGACCACCGTCGGCTCCAAGATCCTCGAAGGCTGGATCCCGCCGTACGACGCGACGGTGACCCAGCGCCTCAAGGCCGCCGACGTCGTGATCCTCGGCAAGACCAACATGGACGAGTTCGCCATGGGGTCCTCGACGGAGAACAGCGCGTACGGCCCGACGGGCAACCCGTGGGACCTGACCCGCATCCCCGGCGGCTCCGGCGGCGGCTCGTCCGCGGCCCTGGCCTCGTACGAGGCGCCGCTGGCGATCGGTACGGACACCGGCGGTTCGATCCGCCAGCCCGCGGCCGTCACCGGCACGGTCGGCGTGAAGCCGACGTACGGCGGCGTCTCGCGGTACGGCATGGTCGCGTTCTCGTCCTCCCTCGACCAGGGCGGCCCCTGCGCCCGTACGGTCCTGGACGCGGCGCTGCTGCACGAGGCGATCGCGGGCCACGACCCGCTCGACTCCACCTCCATCGACGCGCCGGTCCCGGCGGTCGTCGAGGCCGCGCGCAACGGCTCCGTAGCGGGCATGCGCGTCGGCGTGGTGAAGCAGTTCCGCGGCGAGGGCTACCAGGACGGCGTCATCCAGCGGTTCGACGAGTCCGTCGCGCTGATGAAGGAGCTGGGCGCCGAGATCGTCGAGCTGGACTGCCCGTCCTTCGACCTGGCGCTGGCGGCGTACTACCTCATCGCGCCCTCGGAGTGCTCGTCCAACCTCGCCCGCTTCGACGCCATGCGGTACGGCCTGCGGGTCGGCGACGACGGCACGAAGTCGGCCGAGGACGTCACGGCCCTGACCCGCGAGGCCGGCTTCGGCCCCGAGGTCAAGCGCCGGATCATGCTCGGTACGTACGCGCTCAGCTCCGGCTACTACGACGCGTACTACGGCTCCGCGCAGAAGGTGCGGACCCTGATCACCCGCGAGTTCGAGGCGGCCTTCGAGCAGGTCGACGTGATCGTTTCGCCGACCACGCCCACCACCGCCTTCCCGATCGGCGAGCGTGCCGACGACCCGATGGCGATGTACCTCGCGGACGTGTGCACCCTCCCCGTGAACCTGGCGGGCAACGCGGCCATGTCGCTGCCCTGCGGCCTGGCTCCCGAGGACGGGCTGCCCGTGGGCCTGCAGATCATCGCCCCCACCATGAAGGACGACCGGCTGTACAAGGTCGGTGCCGCCGTCGAGGCCGCCTTCGTGGAAAGGTGGGGCCACCCGCTGCTGGAGGAGGCACCGTCACTGTGAGTGCGATCACGAAGAAGGCCAAGAACTTCAAGAAGTCCAAGTCGGGTCTGTACCTGTCCATGGGCACCACCGCTTTCGGCGCGCTGAGCGTCGCCAAGCAGGCGAAGCTGGCCCGGCAGGAGAACGACACGCTGCGACTGATCGACGCGGCCGTCTCGGCCGCGGCGATCGTCACCGGCCTGGCGATCCTCTACCGGGAACTGAAGCACCTGGGCGACGACGACGTCCTGCTGGGCTGAGAGGGATTGTTTCACCGTGACTGTCACTGACCTGGTCTCGTACGAGGACGCCCTCGCGACGTACGAGCCCGTCATGGGTCTCGAGGTGCACGTCGAGCTCGGCACCAAGACCAAGATGTTCTGCGGGTGTTCGACGGCGCTCGGCGCCGACGCCAACACCCAGACCTGCCCCACCTGCCTGGGGCTGCCCGGCTCCCTCCCGGTCGTCAACGCGATCGGCGTGGAGTCCGCCATCAAGATCGGCCTCGCGCTGAACTGCTCGATCGCCGAGTGGTGCCGCTTCGCCCGGAAGAACTACTTCTATCCGGACATGCCGAAGAACTTCCAGACCTCCCAGTACGACGAGCCGATCGCCTTCGACGGCTACCTCGACGTGCAGCTGGAGGACGGCGAGGTCTTCCGCGTGGAGATCGAGCGCGCCCACATGGAGGAGGACACCGGCAAGTCCACGCACGTGGGCGGCGCGACGGGCCGTATCCACGGCGCCTCGCACTCCCTCCTGGACTACAACCGCGCCGGCATCCCGCTCATCGAGATCGTCACCAAGCCCATCAAGGGCGCGGGCGAGCGGGCTCCCGAGGTCGCCAAGGCGTACGTCGCCGAACTGCGCGAGCTCATCAAGGCGCTCGGCGTCTCCGAGGCCCGCATGGAGATGGGCCAGATGCGCTGCGACGTGAACCTCTCGCTGATGCCCAAGGGCAGCGAGAAGTTCGGCACGCGCTCGGAGACCAAGAACGTCAACTCCCTGCGCAGCGTCGAGCGTGCGGCCCGGTTCGAGATCCAGCGGCACGCCGCGGTGCTCTCGTCCGGCGGCACGATCATCCAGGAGACCCGTCACTTCCACGAGGAGGACGGCTCCACGACGTCCGGCCGCGTGAAGGAGGAGGCGGAGGACTACCGGTACTTCCCGGAGCCCGACCTGGTCCCGGTGGCCCCGTCCCGCGAGTGGGTCGAGGAGCTGCGCAAGGGGCTGCCCGAGCTGCCACGCGTACGCCGTAACCGGCTGCGCGAGGAGTGGGACATCTCCGAGCACGACATGCAGTCGATCCTCAACGCCGGTGCGGTCGACCTGATCGTCGCCACCACGGAGGCCGGCGCGGACGCCGCGGCCGCGCGCAAGTGGTGGATGGGTGAGCTGGCCCGCCGCGCCAACGAGGACGGCGTCGACCTCGACGCGCTGCCCATCACCCCGGCCGACGTGGCCCGGGTGGCCGCGCTGGTCGCCGAGGGCTCCCTCAACGACAAGCTGGCCCGCCAGACCATCGAGGGCGTACTGGCCGGCGAGGGCACCCCGGACGAGGTCGTCGAGAAGCGCGGCCTGAAGGTCGTCTCCGACGAGGGCGCGCTGGGCAAGGCCGTCGACGAGGCGATTGCCGGGAACGCGGCGATTGCCGACAAGATCCGTGGCGGCAAGGTCGCCGCGGCGGGCGCGCTGGTGGGTGCCGTCATGAAGGCCACCCGCGGGCAGGCCGACGCGGCCCGCGTCCGGGAGCTCATCCTGGAGAAGCTGGGCGTGGAGGGCTGATCCCGGCCCCCTGATGTGTGGAGGGGCGGCGCACCTACGGGTGCGCCGCCCCTTCGTCGTAGGGGGAGGGGCATCAGCGGAACGCGGCGGCGTTCTCCTTGGCCCACTGCTGGAACGTCCTGGCAGGAGCGCCGGTGACCTGCGACACCGTGTCGCGCACCCGGAGCAGCTCGTCGTTGACGTCCCCGCCCGTCAGATCGAGTATCGCGTCCGCAATGTCGTCCGCCATGAAGGAAGCCATCTGCCGGTGGGCCTCCTCCCGGCTGATCTCGTCGAGCGACACCTCCTGTCCCAGGGCCGTACTGATGGCTTCGACCTGTTGCCGGGGCGTGACCCGGGCCGGTCCGGTGAGGGCGTACGTCCGCCCTCGGTGACCCGGTTCGGTCAGCGCGGCCCCGGCCACCGCCGCGATGTCGGCAGGGTGGATGGCGGGCAGTCCGATGTCCGCGTACGGCACCTGGACCGACCGTTGCGTGCGAATCGACGCCGCCCACCACAGGGTGTTCGAGGCGAACTGCGTCGGCCGCAGGATCGTCCAGGCCATGCCGCTCTCCTTGAGCAGCCGCTCGACCGCCAGGTTCGCGCCGGCGGGAGCCAGGTGGGGATGGGTCTGCACGGTCATGGACGACACGAGCACCACGTGTTCGACGCCTGCTTGCCGGGCGGCCGCGAGGACGTCCGCGTCCGCACCCACGCCCGACACGAGGAACAGCGAGCGCACCCCGTCCAGCGCCGACTTCAGCCCGGCCGGCTGAGCCAGATCCCCCTCAACGGCCTCGACGTCCGCGGGAAATGCGGCCCGCGCCGCGTCCCGGGTCAGCCCCCGCACGGGACCGGCGCCGGCCACCCGCAGCTCCCGCAGCAGTGCGCTCCCGATGTTTCCGGTCGCCCCGGTCACAAGGATCATCGTTGCCTTCTCCTGTCGCCAGCCGGTGACCGTTGTTGTCGATCACTCGTGCTGCACGCTAGAACCTCAACTCGGCTTGAGGTCAAGCGCCGGTGCACGGCGGGGCGATGGACTCGCGGGTGATGAACTCCGTGTCCAGGACGATGTGTTCCGGGGCGTGCGTGGTGCCCTCGATGCGGGAGACGAGGGAGTGGACCGCGCGGGCGCCGAGTTCCTGGACGGGCTGGGCCACGACGCTGATGCGGGGGCGTACGGCGCGGGCCCAGTCGGTGTCGTCGAAGGTGACGACGGAGAGGTGTTCGGGGACGCGGAGGCCGTGGTCGCGGGCGGCGGAGAGGACGCCGAGGGCGATCATGCTGTCGGTGGCGAAGACGGCCGTGGGGGGCTCGGGGAGGGACAGCAGCTCGGCGGTGAGGTCGGCCGGGTCCTCCCGGTGGAAGGTGCCGGTCCGGAGGTAGGTGTCGGTATCGGTGAGGCCCGCCTCGCGGAGTGCGGTGCGGTAACCCTCGATGCGTTCCAGGCCGGTGGAGACCGGATCGGACGATGCCGCACCCGCGCCGTCCGCGGGGGCGGTGCCCAGGAGGCTCACCAGGGCGATGCGGCGGTGGCCCGCGGCGAGGAGGCGGCGTACCGCGTCCTGGGCTGCGCCGTGGTTGTCCACCGTGACGGAGTCCGCCGGGAGGCCGGGGGCCTGGCGGTCGAGGAGGACGACGGGGCAGCCGGCGGCGTGCGCGGCCGCCAGATGGGCGGTCTCGGTGGTGGCGGCCGGGGCGACGATCAGCCCGTCGACGTGCTTGTCGCGCAGCATCTTCACCGCGGCGCGCTCGGCGGCGACGTCCTCGTCGGTGTTGGCGAGCAGGACCTGGTACCCGGCGGCGCGGGCCGCGTCGGTGATGCCGCGGGTGACGCCCGCGAAGAACGGGTTCTGGATGTCGGCGACGATCGCGCCGAGGGTGTGCGTACGTCCCGTGATCATGGAGCGGGCGAGCTGGTTGGCGCGGTAGCCGAGCTTCTCGGCCGCGGCCCGCACGCGTTCGCGGGCGTCCGGGCTGACCGAGCCGTAGCCGGCGAGCGCGCGGGAGGCGGTGGAGCGGGACACGCCCGCCTCGCGCGCGACGTCGGGGAGGGTCGCGGGGCGGCCTGCGGGCTTGCGTCGGTTCGTCGTCATGGCGTCGTCAGGCTATCGGGTCGCGACAGGGGATTGACGGCGGGGAGCGGGCGGTGGGAAGGTTCCCAACACCGCGGGTGAGAACGTTCTCAGTGTCGCGTCGACGTCGAATTGAGAACGTTCTCAACGACGTCGCGGGCAGCGCCCAGCCCACCCGCACAGCCTCGCCCCGCAACCGTTCAGGAAAGGAACCGCGTGACTACCGCATCCCTGCCCCTCAAGCCGATCACCGAGGACTTCAAGGAGGCCGTGGCCTTCGCCCTCAGCCAGAACGAGGCCGCGCGCGCGTTCGTCGACGAGGTCGTCGCGGGCGGGCTGCGCAACGTCTTCCTCGTCGGCTGCGGCGGCTCGCTCACCGCCGCCTACCCGGCGCACTTCCTCCTGGAGACCCGGGCCTCCTTCCCCGTCTTCCACATGAACAGCGACGAGTTCAACCTGCGCCGCCCCGCGCTGCTCGGCGAGGGCTCGCTGGTCCTGGTGTCCTCGCACACCGGCACCACCAAGGAGACCGTCGCGGCCGCCGAGTACGCCCGCAGTGCCGGTGCCAGGGTCGCGGCCCTCACCCGCAGCGCCGACAGCCCCCTCGCGAAGGCCGCGCACGCCGCGTTCACCTACCGCAGCGAGGACACCGTCGTCGCGCCCAAGGGCGTGCTGTTCGGGCAGCTCGTGTACGCGCTGCTGGAGAAGACCGGCACCGAGGGCGACTACGCGGCGCTCCGCACGGCGTACGAGGCGCTGCCGGAGGCGCTGTACAAGTCGCAGGAGGAGGGCGAGGAGCTGGCCGCCTCGATCGCCACCGCGCTGGCCGACGAGGACGTCACGTACGTCCTGTCCGCCGGCCCCAACTACGGGGCGGGCTACGGCTTCACGATGTGCTACCTGATGGAGATGCAGTGGAAGCACGGCGGTACGTACAACGCCGGTGAGTTCTTCCACGGCGCCTTCGAGGTCGTCACCGAGGGCCAGCCGGTGATCCTCTTCCTCGGCGAGGACGCCACCCGCCCGATGGCCGAGCGCGCCAAGACCTTCCTGGACAAGTACACCAAGAAGGCCCACTACGTGGACTCGCGGATCTTCTCGCTGCCCGGCGTCCCGGAGGCCGTGCGCGGCGACATCACACCGATCGCGCTGGACGTCTTCAGCACCCGGCTCGCCCGCCACTACGAGTCGGTGCGCGGCCACGACCTGGACAAGCGCCGCTACATGTTCCAGGTCGAGTACTGATCCCGGACGCCCCGCGCGCGAACCCGGCCCGGTGCGGTGCCGCACCGGGCCGTCCCGTACCCGCTCCCCGTAAGGAACCCCCATGCGCATCTGCGGAGTCGGTGACAATGTCGTCGACCGCTACCCCCAGCGCGGCCTGATGTACCCGGGCGGCAACGCCCTCAACGTGGCCGTGCACGCCGCCCGGCTCGGCGCCGACGCCGGGTACCTGGGCGTCACCGGTACCGACGAGGCCGGCGCGCACATCCGGGCCGCGCTCGCCGCCGAGGGCGTCCGCACCGACCGGGCCCGTACCGCCCAAGGGCCCAACGCGTACGCGACCGTCCACCTCGACGCGGCCGGCAACCGCACCTTCGGCGAGTGCGACGCGACCGTCTCGGTCTTCGCGCCGGACGCCGCCGACCTGGCCTGGCTGGCCGGCTTCGACCTGCTGCACACCGGCGACTGCAGCCGCCTGGAGCCGCACCTGCCCGCGCTCGCCGCGGCCTGCCCGGTCAGCTTCGACTTCTCCGACCGGCCCTGGGCCTACGCCGCGCCGCTGCTGCCGCACGTGCGCGCCGCCGTCTTCTCCCGGCCCGACGCCGGGGACGCGGCGGCGGAGGAACTCGCCGACCGCGTCCGCGGGGCCGGACCGAAGCTGGCCGTCGTGACGCGCGGGGCCGGCGGTGCGCTGGTGTCGTACGAGGGGACGGTGCACCACCAGCGCGTCGTTCCGGTCGCGGCCACCGACACCCTCGGCGCCGGCGACTCCTTCATCGCTGCCCTGCTCGTGTCCCTGTGGCAGGGCAGCCCCCTGGCCGACGCCGCCGCCCGCGCCGCGCGCTACGCGGCCGAGGTCTGCACGCTCCCCGGAGCCTTCGGCCACCCCCTCGCCCTGCCCGCCCGCCT
>NZ_NHSG01000204.1:0-3217 GCF_020024005.1 Streptomyces purpurogeneiscleroticus | reverse complement strand
CATCCACCGATCCCTCCCCGCGCCACCGAGGTCCCACCCCTGCGCTCCCTACAGACGACCCCGCCGCGATGTGCCGGGTTGGTGTCGGTGGGTCAGTGTCGGTGACGGCTTGTCAGGTCGGGGTGTTTTCGCTGGCTGGGTGCTGAGGACGGGCGGGCTTACTGTCGTAGACCGGTATCTGCAGTGGATACGGCTGTCATGGGGCGGTACACCCCGCTCCGCTCCACTGTCTCCAGAACGGCACTTCTGATCCTTCCGGTGGCTGCGTGGCTGCGTGGCTGCACCGTGGTGGGTGTCGGTATTCGCGGCGAAGGGCGTGGGGTGGGCGAGCCGGGCGCGTGGGGTGAGATCACGGCGGGGTTGAGGGTCTCCCGGCCGGTGCTGGTGGCACGGCTGATGGAGTTCGATGCGGTCGGGGCGTTGACCACGGCCCATGTGCGTGCGGGCGCGCAGGTCGGTGGGGTGACTGCGCGGACGGTGTGGCGCTGGCTGGATGCGGCGCGGACTGAGGGCCGTGTGGAGCGCAGGCCGCGGGCCCGGCTGGAGGTGTCCGACCAGGCGTGGGAGGTGTTGGCGCAGGCGGGCGGGAATGTGTCAGTGCTGTACCGGTATCTGAAGGATGCCGGGGGCCAGGTGCCCTCGCTGGCGTCGTTGCACCGGGTGGTGCGCCGGGACCTTCAGGCCGGCAGGGCCCTGCCGGATCGCGTGGTGGTGCGGCGGGAGCGGGAGGAGGAGCAGACGAGGCAGGCGCTGGCTGACCTTGCCCTGGCCAGGCCGGGTGAGGGCGATGCGGCGAAGGTGGCTGCGCGCCGGCCGCCGCACCTTGCGTCGGCGGCGGTTGCGGGCACGTCGGCGGGGGAGAGCGGCGCGCTGGAGGGCGTGGCGTTGCCGGCGGGCGCGCAGCTGGTACGGACGTCGCCGGTGCGGGCGGTGGCCGAGGCGGTCGGGCAGGCGATGGCGGTTCAGGGTGCGGTGTGTGTGTTCGGCGACCCGGGCCGGGGCAAGACCGTCGCCGTGCGGATGGCGCTCCACGAAGTGCCTCCGGGCTGGAAGGTGACGTGGGTGCCGGTGCCGGTGCGCCCGTCGGTGGCCGGCATGAGGCGGGCGGTGTTCGACGCTCTGGCGCTGCCGGGCCGTTTCCCGCACACCTCTGCACGGGCCGACACCGCGGTCGCGAGGGCTCTGGACCAGGCGCGGGTGCTGGTGGTCGATGAGGCTCAGCGCCTGCCCGCGCCGTGCCTGGAGTACCTGCAGAGCCTGTGGGACCACCCGGGCACGCGGATCACGCTGGTGCTGTGCGGAGCGGGCAGCGAGCGGGCGCTGGCCCGGCTGCCGCAGCTGGCATCGCGCATCGGCGTGTGGCAGGAGGTTCCACGCTTGACCGGAGCAGAAGCAGCGGCCGTGATGACCGGATTCCATCCGCTGTGGCGCACCGTCCCGGCCCCGGATCTGACGTGGATCGACCAGTCCTGCGCGCACGGCACGCTCCGCACGTGGGCCGCTTTGACTGCGCACCTGCAGAACGCGCTGCTCACCAGCGCTGACGCAGCGGTTGACAGGGCCTTGCTGCGGCGGCTGTTCCAGCGGGTCGTGCCGCCACTGTGACCGGAGTGCGCCTGCATGGACGGGAGGGCGGTCGCATGTTCCCGGCACCTGGCAACAGACGACGTTCCACCCGCGTGAGGGGAGCTGACATGGAGGACGGTGACGCGGTCCGCGCAGGCGGCGGGCTGCCTGCGGCGTCGAGGACGGCACTGCGCGGTCCGGCCGTGCGCCGGCTGCTCGCACTGCGGGCAGGGAAGCTGCTGACAGCAGGCCATGTACGGGTGGCTGCAGAGGCGCTGGGGGTGTCGGAGCGCACGGTGTGGCGCTGGCTGGCCGCCGCTCACAGCGATGAGACCGCAGCCGCCTACCCCGGCGCACGCTCCCGGGCCGACGCGAGGTTCACGATCACGCCCGAAGTTCGTGGACTGCTGGCACTGTGGAAGGGGAACGTGCGGGCGGTCCATCGCGAGCTGGTCCTCCGCGCGGCCCGCCAGTCCCCTCCTGCGGACGCACCGTCGCTGACGACGCTGCACCGGGCGATCCGCCGAGATCTGACGCCGGGGGAGCGGGCCGGGCTCGCGGGAGGGGAGCGGGCGGCGCGCAAGCATGATGTGTTCCTGGCCCGGCCGCGGGGCTGGCGCAACCAGGCATGGGAGACCGACCACATGCAGGCCCCGGTGCTGGTCGACGTCGACGGCACGGCCCGCAGACCGTGGATCACCTGGTTCACCGACTGCGCGACCAATGCAATCACCGGCGTCGCCGTCACGCCGGGGCATCCGTCGCGGGAGTCGGTGCTGGCCGCGCTGCGCGCCGCGGTCCTGCGCGAGGACCCCTACGGCCCGTTCGGCGGCCTGCCGGAGAGGGTACGGGTGGACCGTGGCAAGGACTTCCTGTCCCGGACGGTGACCGCCGCGTTCGACCTTCTGAACGTGAGGGTGGAGGACCTGCCCGCCTACCCCCCGCACCTCAAGGGCACCGTCGAGGGGCTGAACCGTGCGGTGGAGCCGATGCTGCTGGCGGCCCTGCCCGGCTACGTCCACCAGCCACGCCCCGGCAAACGCCCCTCCCGCCCGAAGGACGAGGCGCTGCTCAGCTTCGAGGACTTCACCGCCCGGCTGCTGGCCTGGACACGGTGGTGGAACACCGAGCACCGCCCCGAACCGCTGCGGGGCAGAACTCCGCTGGAGGCGTGGCAGGACGATCCCACTCCGCTGCGGGACGTGCCGGCCGCGGATCTGTGGACGTTCACCCTGGAGGACGCCGGTACCCGCACGCTGACCACCCGCGGAGTCCGTTTCCGCCGACGCGACTACGTGGGTGCGTGGATGACCGGTCAGGCCGGGATCCGGGTCAGGGTCCGGTTCATGCCTCACCACGACCACCGCATCGAGGTCTACCACGCGGCCACCGGCCGCTACCTCGGCCCCGCCGACCTGGCCGACCAGGCCACCGAGGAACAGATCAGCGCCGTACGAAGTGCCCGGGCCGCCCGCACCCGCCGCCTGAGAAAGGACCTTCAGGCATCCCAACGCGAGCGCTACGCCGCCACCCAGCCCGAGGCCCCGCAGCGGCTCGGCACACTGACCACCGCCCAGGCCGGGGCCGAACTCGCCCAGGCCACCGATACCGGCCCCGGCCTGGGCGGTGGTCAGTGTGCCGAGCCGCTGCG
>NZ_NHSG01000203.1:0-18598 GCF_020024005.1 Streptomyces purpurogeneiscleroticus | reverse complement strand
TGCTCACACCCTCAGTCTTAGCAGACCGCACTGACAGTGGCCGCGGGGCACGGGGCGGGCCGGAAACGCCTCCGGGCCCGTACCGCAGCTGCGGTACGGGCCCGGAGGCAGGAAGTGCGGGTGGCTTACAGACCCGCGGCCTTGCGGAGGGCGTCGACGCGGTCCGTGCGCTCCCACGTGAAGGCATCCAGCTCGCGGCCGAAGTGGCCGTACGCGGCGGTCTCGGCGTAGATCGGGCGGAGCAGGTCGAGGTCGCGGATGATCGCGGCCGGGCGGAGGTCGAAGACCTCGCTGATGGCCTGCTCGATCTTCTCGACGTCGACGGTGGCGGTGCCGAAGGTCTCCACGAAGAGACCGACCGGCTCGGCCTTGCCGATCGCGTAGGCGACCTGGACCTCGCAGCGCTGGGCCAGGCCCGCGGCCACGACGTTCTTCGCGACGTAGCGCATGGCGTACGCGGCGGAGCGGTCGACCTTGGACGGGTCCTTGCCGGAGAAGGCGCCGCCGCCGTGGCGGGACATGCCGCCGTAGGTGTCGATGATGATCTTGCGGCCGGTGAGGCCCGCGTCACCCATCGGGCCGCCGATCTCGAAGCGGCCGGTCGGGTTCACCAGGAGGCGGTAGCCCTCGGTGTCGAGCTTGATGCCGTCCTCGATGAGCTGGTTGAGGACGTGCTCGACGACGAACTCGCGGATGTCGGGAGCGAGCAGCGAGTCCAGGTCGATGTCCGAGGCGTGCTGCGAGGAGACGACCACGGTGTCCAGGCGGACCGCCTTGTGACCGTCGTACTCGATGGTGACCTGGGTCTTGCCGTCGGGACGGAGGTACGGAATGGTGCCGTTCTTCCGGACCTCGGACAGGCGCTTGGACAGCCGGTGCGCGAGGTTGATCGGGAGCGGCATCAGCTCCGGGGTCTCGTCGCAGGCGTACCCGAACATCAGGCCCTGGTCGCCGGCGCCCTGCTTGTCCAGCTCGTCCTCGTCGCCCTCGACCCGCTTCTCGTAGGCGGTGTCGACACCCTGGGCGATGTCCGGGGACTGCGCGCCGATCGATACGGAGACACCACAGGAAGCGCCGTCGAAGCCCTTCTTGGAGGAGTCGTAACCGATCTCCAGGATCTTGTTCCGCACGAGGGTGGGGATGTCGGCGTAAGCCTTCGTGGTCACCTCGCCGGCCACGTGCACCAGGCCGGTGGTGATCAGCGTCTCAACGGCGACCCGGGACGCCGGGTCCTCCTTCAGGAGCGCGTCGAGGATGGTGTCGCTGATCTGGTCAGCGATCTTGTCGGGGTGGCCCTCGGTGACGGACTCCGAGGTGAACAGGCGGCGGGACACATCGCTCCCTGGGGTTGCAGCGGCTGCTGTCTGATCATTGACGGACCGGCCGAGAGCTGCGCTCGGCGCGATCCACGGCCAGTTTATCGGTCGGGCGTCCCGTTCGGGCACGCAGTCTCGTTCTGTGGATGCGCCGTGACCAGGGACACCCTGCCATCCGGCCCCGGGACACCGCTCAACGGTAAACCGCAACAACGGCATTTGCGATGGCCGACGGGCCGGAATGGACTCATCGAGTGATCAGGAAATTCGCTCGGCGACCAGGTCCCAGACCGTGTCGGCCAGGGCCTCCTTGGGCCCGTGGGGCACGGGGGTCTCGGTACCGTCGGCGGCCAGCACGACCGCCTCGTTCTCGGCCGAGCCGAAGGTCTTGTGCTCCCCGACCTCGTTGACGACGAGCAGGTCACAGCCCTTGCGGGCAAGTTTTTGCCGGCCGTTCGCCAGAACGTCATCCGTCTCAGCGGCGAACCCGACGACGATTTGCCCGGGGCGCGCCCGGTCGGCGGAGATTTCCGCGAGAATGTCGGGATTGCGCACCAGCTCGATCGGCGGCTGCTCCACGTCGTCCCGCTTCTTGATCTTGCCGGGGGCGTACTGGGCCGGGCGGAAATCGGCCACGGCGGCCGCCATGACCACGGCGTCGGCGTCGGCCGCCGCCTTCAGTACCGCCTCGCGCAGCTGGACGGCCGTACCGATGCGGACCACGTCCACGCCCGCCGGATCGGGCAGCCCGGTCTCCCCCGTGACCAGCGTCACGCGGGCGCCGCGCGCCACGGCCGTACGGGCCAGCGCGTATCCCTGTTTCCCGGAGGAACGGTTGCCCAGGTACCGGACGGGGTCCAGCGGCTCGCGGGTGCCGCCGGCGCTGACCACGACGTGCCGGCCCGCGAGGTCCGCGGTGACCGCCTCGGGGCCGCGCGCCAGCACCCGGCGGCAGACCTCGAAGATCTCAGCCGGGTCGGGGAAGCGGCCCTTGCCGGTGTCGACGCCGGTCAGGCGGCCCACGGCGGGCTCGATCACGATCGCGCCGCGGCGGCGCAGGGTCGCGACGTTCTCCTGGGTGGCCGGGTGCTCCCACATCTCGGTGTGCATCGCCGGGGCGAAGATCACCGGGCAGCGGGCGGTGAGCAGCGTGTTCGTCAGCAGGTCGTCGGCGAGGCCGTGGGCCGCCTTGGCCAGCATGTCGGCGGTACAGGGAGCCACCACGACCAGGTCGGCACCCTGGCCGATGCGGACGTGCGGGACCTCGTGCACGGACTCCCAGACCTCGGTGGAGGCCGGGTTCCCGGAGAGCGCGGCCCAGGTCGCCTCGCCCACGAAGTGCAGCGCGGAGGCCGTGGGCACCACGCGGACGTCGTGCCCGGACTCGCTCAGCCGCCGCAGCAGCTCGCACGCCTTGTACGCGGCGATTCCGCCGCTGACCCCCAGGACGACCTTGGGCTTGTCCATCGTCTTCGCTGCTCCCCGAGCCAGGGCGCCCCTGCGCCGAACACCTGCGTGCACTTGTGCGTGTACGTACCCATGACACACCAAGGGCCCGGCAATTGCGTTGCCGGGCCCTTGGTGAAGAAAACGCTCGCGGCCTTACTGGGCCGGGCCCTCCACGGCCTCGGAGGTCAGCAGACCCGCGTTGATCTCGCGCAGCGCGATCGAGAGGGGCTTCTCGTGGACGTGGGTGTCCACCAGGGGGCCGACGTACTCGAGCAGGCCCTCGCCGAGCTGCGAGTAGTACGCGTTGATCTGGCGCGCACGCTTCGCGGCGTAGATCACGAGGCTGTACTTCGAGTCGGTGGCCTCGAGAAGCTCATCAATCGGCGGGTTGATGATGCCCTCGGGCGTTGAGATGGAAGAGGACACTCTCTGCCTTCCGAAGGGGTTGATCAGGGAATTTCCGGAAAAGTACAGAAGGTCATTCTCCGGAGTTATTCAGCATCAAGGCTAGCAGCTCACGGGAGACGTCCTCGACGGAGGTGTTGACGAGCGTCTCGTCGAACTCCTTCTCGGCGGCCAGCTCGACGCGCGCGGCCGCCAGCCGGCGCTCGATCACCTCGGCCGACTCCGTGCCCCGCCCGGTGAGCCGGCGGACCAGCTCCTCCCAGCTCGGCGGGGCCAGGAAGACCAGCCGCGCCTCGGGCATGGACTCACGGACCAGCCGGGCGCCCTGGAGGTCGATCTCCAGGAGGACCGGCTCGCCCGCCGCCAGGTGGTCCAGGACCGCCTGGCGCGGGGTGCCGTAGCGGTTTCCCGCGAATTCCGCCCACTCCAGCAGCTCACCATTGGCGATCAGCTTGTCGAATTCCTCGTCGTCGACGAAGAAGTACTGAACGCCGTGCCGCTCGCCGGGACGCGGCTTACGGGTGGTGGCCGACACCGAGAGCCATACCTCGGGGTGGACCTTGCGCATATGGGCGACGACCGTGCTCTTGCCGACCCCGGAGGGGCCGGAGAGCACGGTCAGCCGCGGTTGTCTGTCCGGGGTTGCCGGGGTCGCCCCCCGGGAGACTGCAGAACTCATGCAGCGATTATTCCAGCTTCCCGGGGATGCCCGGGCACCTCAGGAAGCGGCGTTGCCGAACTCACGCTCAAGAGACGCGATCTGGTTGGAGCCGAGACCGCGCACGCGGCGGCTCTCGGAGATGCCGAGCCGCTCCATGATCTGCTTGGCGCGGACCTTGCCCACGCCGGGCAGGGACTCAAGGAGGGCGGAGACCTTCATCTTGCCGATGACGTCGTTCTCCTGGCCCTGCTTGATGACGTCGTGGAGGGAAGCACCGGAGTGCTTGAGCCGATTCTTGACCTCGGCGCGCTCCCGGCGAGCCGCGGCGGCCTTCTCGAGCGCGGCTGCGCGCTGTTCAGGGGTAAGGGGCGGAAGAGCCACGCCTACGTCACCTCGGATGTCGAACTGTCGGATACGGACCGGTGTGGAACCTAGTCGCCCCGCACCTGCGGAGCAACGAACAACGCGCTTACGTGCGGTGCTCTCGTCGGAGACTAGCGGGCGAGGGCGCCAGAGTCAGCGAGAACAGACGAAAAGTCCTGGTCAGCCTCTGCCGACCAGGACATTTCGGTACCAAACCACCGGGGAAAATGCCGGTGGCTGTCACTAACCGACCGCTGCGGCCACATCCTCGGCGAACCGAGCCGCCGCATCGCGCAGACCTGCGGCGTCCGGACCGTGACGCAGAACACCCCGGCTGACGCTCGGGACCACATTGCGCACAGCGGCCCCGAAGACCTCCGGAAGGTCCGCGGGGGTCGCTCCATGCGCACCGATACCGGGAGCGAGCAGCGGCCCGTTCACGGCGAGGTCGTACGAGGACAGATCGCCCAGCGTCGCGCCCACGACGGCCCCGAAGGAGCCCAGGGGCTCGGCGCCCGCGTTCTCCTCCTTGAGGTGGGCGAGCATGGTGGCTCCGATGGTGGTGCCGTCGGCCCGTACGGCGTGCTGTACCTCCTGGCCCTCGGGGTTGGAGGTCAGCGCCAGCACGAAGAGGCCGCAGCCGTTCTCCTTGGCCAGGTCCACGGCCGGCTTCAGGGAGCCGTAGCCCAGGTAGGGGCTGACGGTGAGCGCGTCGGAGAAGAGCGGGCTGTCCTTGCCGAGGAAGGTGTCGGCGTACGCGGCCATGGTGGAGCCGATGTCGCCGCGCTTGGCGTCCATGAGGACCAGCGCGCCCCGCTCCCGGGCCTCGGCGACGGCGGTCTCCAGTACGGCGATGCCCCTGGACCCGAAGCGCTCGAAGAACGCGGCCTGCGGCTTGAAGACCGCGACGGTCTCGCCGAGCGCCTCGACGACGGTCCGGGTGAACCGGGCCAGGCCCGCGACGTCGTCGTTCAGGCCCCAGTCGGCCAGCAGCGAGGCGTGCGGGTCGATGCCGACGCAGAGCGGGCCGCGCTCGTCCATGGCGCGGCGCAGGCGCGCGCCGAAGGGCTGCTGAGTCATGAGGTCACCTTCTGGTGCTCGGCGCCGACGGCCTCGGCGAGGGTGGCGTACGGGCTCGTGGCCAGGCGCGCGGCCAGCCCCTTGTGGATGGCGCGGCACCAGAAGGGGCCCTCATAAATGAAGGCGCTGTAGCCCTGGACGAGGGTGGCGCCGGCCAGAATGCGCTGCCAGGCGTCCTCGGCGTTCTCGATGCCGCCGACCCCGATGAGGGTGATGCGGTCGCCGACGCGGGCGTACAGGCGGCGCAGCACTTCGAGGGAGCGCTCCTTGACCGGGCGGCCGGAGAGCCCGCCGGTCTCCTGGACGAGCGCGGGGTCGGACTTCAGGCCCAGGCCCTCGCGGGCGATGGTGGTGTTGGTGGCGATGATGCCGTCCAGGCCCAGCTCCAGGGCGAGGTCGGCGACCGCGTCGACGTCCTCGTCGGCCAGGTCGGGCGCGATCTTGACGAGGAGGGGCACGCGGCGGTCCGTGACCGTGCGGTCCGCGGCCTCGCGTACGGCCGAGAGCAGCGGGCGCAGGTGGTCGACGGCCTGGAGGTTGCGCAGGCCGGGGGTGTTCGGCGAGGAGACGTTGACGACGAGGTAGTCGGCGTGGCCGGCCAGCCGCTCGGTCGAGGTCACGTAGTCGCCGACGGCCTCGGACTCCGGTACGACCTTGGTCTTGCCGATGTTGACGCCCAGCGTCGTCCGGCTGTGCTTATTACCGAGACCCGCCTTGCGGGCCGCCAGACGGGCCGCCACGGCCGCGGAGCCCTCGTTGTTGAACCCCATGCGGTTGATGAGCGCGCGGTCCTTCACGAGGCGGAAGAGGCGCTTCTTGGGGTTGCCGGGCTGCGGCTGCGCGGTGACCGTGCCGATCTCGACGTGGTCGAAGCCGAGCATGGTCATGCCGTCGATCGCGACGGCGTTCTTGTCGAAGCCGGCGGCGAGCCCGAAGGGGCCGTGCATCCGGCGCCCCAGGGCCTCGACGCGCAGCTCCTTGTAGCGCGGCGCGAGCACGGCGGCGACGAAGGTCCGCAGGACGGGGACGCGGGCGGCCAGCCGGATCCAGCCGAAGGCCAGGTGATGAGCCTGCTCGGGGTCCATCCGCTTGAAGATCAGGTTGAAGAACAGCTTGTACACAGGAATGTCCTCATGGGAGAGGGGGACACCGTGGTCCGGTGTCCCCCTCGATCGGCCGGCTGCTTAGTCGCGCGCCGCGGTCAGGTGCTCCGCGTGCTCCTGGAGGGAGCGCACGCCCACCTCGCCGCGGGAGACCGCCTCGATGCCCTGGACGGCGGCCGCGAGGGCCTGGACCGTGGTCAGGCAGGGCACGGAGCGGGCCACCGCCGCCGTACGGATGTCGTAGCCGTCGAGGCGGCCACCCGTGCCGTACGGGGTGTTGACGATCAGGTCGACCTGGCCGTCGTGGATGAGCTGGACGATGGTCTTCTCGCCGTTCGGGCCCTCGCCCTCGGACTGCTTGCGCACGACCGTGGCGTTGATGCCGTTGCGCTTGAGCACCTCGGCCGTGCCGGAGGTGGCCAGCAGCTCGAAGCCGTGCTGGACCAGCTCGCGGGCCGGGAAGATCATCGCGCGCTTGTCGCGGTTGGCGACGGAGACGAACGCGCGGCCCTTCGTGGGCAGCGCGCCGTACGCGCCGGCCTGCGACTTGGCGTACGCCGTGCCGAAGACCGAGTCGATGCCCATGACCTCGCCGGTGGAGCGCATCTCCGGGCCGAGGACGGTGTCGACGCCGCGGCCCTGCATGTCGCGGAAGCGCGACCAGGGCATCACGGCCTCCTTGACGGAGATCGGCGCGTCCATCGGGAGCGTGCCGCCGTCGCCGGTCTTCGGGAGCATGCCCTCCGCGCGCAGCTCGGCGATGGTCGCGCCCAGCGAGATGCGGGCCGCGGCCTTGGCGAGCGGTACCGCGGTGGCCTTCGAGGTGAAGGGCACGGTACGGGAGGCGCGCGGGTTGGCCTCCAGGACGTACAGGATGTCCCCGGCCATCGCGAACTGGATGTTGATCAGGCCGCGGACGCCGACGCCCTTGGCGATGGCCTCCGTGGAGGCGCGCAGCCGCTTGATGTCGAAGCCGCCGAGGGTGATCGGGGGCAGCGCGCAGGCGGAGTCGCCGGAGTGGATGCCGGCCTCCTCGATGTGCTCCATGACGCCGCCGAGGTAGAGCTCGGTGCCGTCGTAGAGCGCGTCGACGTCGATCTCGATGGCGTCGTCGAGGAAGCGGTCGATCAGGACCGGGTGCTGGTCGATGAGACCGGCGTGGCGCAGGAGGTACTCGCCGAGCGAGGGCTCGTCGTAGACGATCTCCATGCCGCGGCCGCCGAGCACGTAGGACGGGCGCACCATGACCGGGTAGCCGATCTCGGCGGCGATCTTCTTCGCGTCGTCGTACGAGAAGGCGGTGCCGTACTTGGGCGCGGGCAGGCCGGCCTCGGTGAGCACGCGGCCGAAGGCGCCGCGCTCCTCGGCGAGGTCGATGGCCTCGGGCGAGGTGCCGACGATCGGCACGCCGTTGTCCTTCAGGGCCTGCGCGAGGCCCAGCGGGGTCTGGCCGCCGAGCTGCACGATGACGCCCGCGACCGGGCCGGCGGCCTGCTCGGCGTGCACGATCTCCAGCACGTCTTCGAGGGTGAGCGGCTCGAAGTACAGGCGGTCGGAGGTGTCGTAGTCCGTCGAGACGGTCTCCGGGTTGCAGTTGACCATCACGGTCTCGTAGCCCGCGTCGCTGAGCGCGAAGGAGGCGTGGACGCAGGAGTAGTCGAACTCGATGCCCTGGCCGATGCGGTTCGGGCCGGAGCCCAGGATGATCACCGCGGGCTTCTCGCGCGGCGCGACCTCGGTCTCCTCGTCGTACGAGGAGTAGAAGTACGGCGTCTTCGCGGCGAACTCGGCGGCGCAGGTGTCGACCGTCTTGTAGACCGGGCGGACGCCGAGCGCGTGCCGGACCTCGCGGACGACGTCCTCGCGCAGCTCGCGGATGCCGGCGATCTGGGCGTCGGAGAAGCCGTGCCGCTTGGCCTCGGCGAGGATCTCGGGGCCGAGCTTGTCGGCGGCCGCGATCTCGTCGGCGATCTCCTTGATCAGGAAGAGCTGGTCGACGAACCACGGGTCGATCTTCGTGGCGTCGAAGACCTCCTGCGGGGTCGCCCCGGCGCGGATGGCCTGCATGACGGTGTTGATCCGGCCGTCGGTCGGGACCTGCGCCTTGGCCAGCAGCTCGGCCTTGTCACCGGGGTCGCCGGTGAAGACGAAGGAGCTGCCCTTCTTCTCGGTCGAGCGCAGCGCCTTCTGCATGGCCTCGGTGAAGTTACGGCCGATGGCCATGGCCTCGCCGACCGACTTCATGGTCGTGGTCAGCGTGGCGTCGGCGGCCGGGAACTTCTCGAAGGCGAAGCGCGGCACCTTGACCACGACGTAGTCGAGCGTGGGCTCGAAGGACGCCGGGGTCTTCTCGGTGATGTCGTTGGGGATCTCGTCCAGCGTGTAGCCGACGGCGAGCCGGGCCGCGATCTTGGCGATCGGGAAGCCGGTGGCCTTCGAGGCGAGCGCGGAGGAGCGGGAGACGCGCGGGTTCATCTCGATGACGATGACCCGGCCGTCCACGGGGTTGACCGCGAACTGGATGTTGCAGCCGCCGGTGTCCACGCCGACCTCGCGGATGATCGCGATGCCGACGTCACGCAGGATCTGGTACTCGCGGTCGGTCAGCGTCATCGCGGGCGCGACGGTGATCGAGTCGCCGGTGTGCACGCCCATCGGGTCGAAGTTCTCGATGGAGCAGACGACCACGACGTTGTCGTTCTTGTCGCGCATCAGCTCCAGCTCGTACTCCTTCCAGCCGAGGATGGACTCCTCCAGGAGCACCTCGGTGGTCGGGGAGAGCGTGAGGCCCTGGCCCGCGATGCGGCGCAGCTCCTCCTCGTTGTGCGCGAAGCCGGAGCCGGCGCCGCCCATGGTGAAGGAGGGGCGGACGACGACGGGGTAGCCGCCGAGCTCCTCGACGCCCTTCATGACGTCGTCCATGGAGTGGCAGATGTACGAGCGCGCGGACTCGCCGTGGCCGATCTTCTTGCGGACCTCCTCCACGACCTCCTTGAACAGGTCGCGGTCCTCGCCCTTGTTGATCGCCTCGACGTTGGCGCCGATCAGCTCGACGCCGTACTTCTCCAGGACGCCCTGCTCGTGCATGGAGATCGCGGTGTTCAGCGCGGTCTGGCCACCGAGGGTCGGCAGCAGCGCGTCGGGGCGCTCCTTCGCGATGATCTTCTCGACGAACTCGGGGGTGATCGGCTCGACGTACGTGGCGTCGGCGATCTCCGGGTCGGTCATGATCGTCGCCGGGTTGGAGTTCACCAGGATGACGCGGAGGCCCTCGGACTTGAGGACGCGGCACGCCTGGGTACCGGAGTAGTCGAACTCGGCGGCCTGGCCGATGACGATCGGGCCGGAGCCGATGACCAGGACGGACTGGATATCGGTGCGCTTAGGCACGCTGGCCCTCCATCAGGGATACGAAGCGGTCGAACAGGTAGGCGGCGTCGTGCGGGCCGGCCGCCGCTTCGGGGTGGTACTGGACGCTGAAGGCCGGCCGGTCGAGGAGCTGGAGCCCCTCCACCACGTTGTCGTTCAGGCAGACGTGGGAGACCTGGGCGCGGCCGTAGGGGGTGTCGGAGACCTTGTCGAGCGGCGCGTCCACGGCGAAACCGTGGTTGTGCGCGGTGACCTCGACCTTGCCGGTGACGCGGTCCTGCACCGGCTGGTTGATGCCGCGGTGGCCGTACTTCAGCTTGAAGGTGCCGAAGCCGAGCGCGCGGCCCAGGATCTGGTTGCCGAAGCAGATGCCGAAGAGCGGGGTCTGCCGCTCCAGCACGGCCTGCATCAGCGCGACCGGGTGCTCGGCCGTGGCCGGGTCGCCCGGACCGTTGGAGAAGAACACGCCGTCCGGGTTCACCGCGTAGATGTCCTCGACGGTGGCGGTGGCGGGCAGGACGTGCACCTCGATGCCGCGCTCGGCCATGCGGTGCGGGGTCATGCCCTTGATGCCGAGGTCGATCGCGGCGACGGTGAACTTCTTCGTACCGATCGCCGGGACGACGTACGCCTCTTCGGTGGCGACCTCGGCGGAGAGGTTCGCGCCCTTCATCTCGGGGGCCTGGCGGACCTTCTCCAGCAGCGTGCCCTCGTCGGGCAGCGCGTCGCCGGAGAAGATGCCGACGCGCATCGCGCCGCGCTCGCGCAGGTGGCGGGTGAGCGCGCGGGTGTCGACGCCGCTGATGCCGACGACGCCCTGGGCGGCGAGCTCGTCGTCCAGGGTGCGGACGGAGCGCCAGTTGGAGGGCACCCGGGCGGGGTCGCGGACGACGTAGCCGGAGACCCAGATCTTCTTGGACTCGGGGTCCTCGTCGTTGACGCCGGTGTTACCGATGTGCGGGGCGGTCATGACGACCACCTGGCGGTGGTAGGAGGGGTCGGTCAGGGTCTCCTGGTAGCCGGTCATGCCGGTGGAGAACACCGCCTCGCCGAACGTCTCCCCCACGGCCCCATAAGCACGGCCGCGGAAGCTGCGGCCGTCCTCCAGGACGAGTACGGCGGGAACCTTCTCGGTTCCCCTGGTGGAGGTCGTCATCGTGCGCCTTCCGTTTCGGTGGTCGTGCTGATCAGCGCCTCGTTGCGCTGGATGGTCTCGTTGATTGCGGTCACCCACGCGGGGTGCTCGGCGGCCCGGTCGGAGCGGAAACCGGAGTCGATCTCCTTCTCGCCCAGCCGCCAGGTGATCACCAGCAGGCCGCCCTCGGGCAGGACCTTGCCGGCGATGCCCTTGTCCAGGCGGGCGCCGCGCAGATCGGCGGCGGGGACGAAGAAGTCCTGCGCCCCGGGCCGTACGACGTCCACGCCCTGGTCCGTGAGGGTGACCTCGGCGCGGCTGCGGGTGCCGAGCCCGCGCGCCACGATCCGGTCGAGCCACTGCCCCGCGGTGGTGGAGCCGTGGTACCGGCCGCTCATCGTCAGCCGCGGCTCGCCGGGTGCCTCAGGGGTCTGCGGAAGCTCGGGCAGGTCGCCCTGGAGCGTGCCGCGCCACTTCCAGCCCTCGCGCATCAGCCAGTACAGCAGCGCGACGAAGAGCAGCAGGCCGACGACCCAGCCGATCCGCGCGGGCCAGTTGGTGACCTCCGCGGACTGCTGCTCGGCAGCCAGGGAGATCAAGGTCAGATGAGGTGTCACGCCAGCTTCCCGTCCACGACCGTTGCCCGGCCCCGCAGGAAGGTGTGGGTCACGCGGCCCGGCAGCTCACGGCCCTCGTACGGGGTGTTCCGGCTGCGGGAGGCGAACCCTGCGGGGTCCACAGCTCCACGGTAAGCCGAATCGACCAGCGTGAGGTTGGCGGGCTCACCGACCGAGACGGGGCGGCCGTGGCCCTCCAGGCGGCCGATGACCGCGGGCCGGAAGGACATCCGGTCGGCGAC
Source organism: Streptomyces purpurogeneiscleroticus (assembly GCF_020024005.1). NCBI lineage: Bacteria > Bacillati > Actinomycetota > Actinomycetes > Kitasatosporales > Streptomycetaceae > Streptomyces > Streptomyces purpurogeneiscleroticus. The sequence goes on along the minus strand of NZ_NHSG01000203.1, from coordinate 6,858 downwards.
CTGCGCCCAGTCCAGCAGGCCGGTGTCGACCATCGTGTGCTGGATCACGGAGAGGGCGGTCTCCAGGCCGACCATGCCCATGGCCGCCGCGCCCCACTCGCAGTCCTTGTCCTCGTGCGGGTGCGGGGCGTGGTCGGTGGCGACGCAGTCGATCGTGCCGTCGGCCAGCGCCTCGCGCAGCGCCATGACGTCGCGCTCGGTGCGCAGCGGCGGGTTGACCTTGTAGACCGGGTTGTACGTGCGCACCAGCTCGTCGGTGAGGAGGAGGTGGTGCGGGGTGACCTCGGCGGTCACGTCGATGCCGCGGGACTTGGCCCAGCGGATGATCTCGACGGAGCCGGCGGTGGAGAGGTGGCAGATGTGCACGCGGGAGCCGACGTGGTCGGCGAGGAGCACATCGCGGGCGATGATCGACTCCTCGGCGACGGCGGGCCAGCCGCCCAGGCCCAGCTCGGCGGAGACGATGCCCTCGTTCATCTGGGCGCCCTCGGTGAGGCGCGGCTCCTGGGCGTGCTGCGCGACGACGCCGTCGAACGCCTTCACGTACTCCAGGGCGCGGCGCATGATCACCGCGTCGTCGACGCACTTGCCGTCGTCGGAGAAGACCCGGACGTTCGCGGCGGAGTCGTGCATGGCGCCCAGCTCGGCGAGCTTCTTGCCCTCCAGGCCGACCGTGACGGCGCCGACGGGCTGCACGTCGCAGTAGCCGGACTCCTTGCCGAGCCGCCAGACCTGCTCGACGACCCCGGCGGTGTCGGCGACCGGGAAGGTGTTCGCCATGGCGTGCACGGAGGTGTACCCGCCGACCGCGGCGGCCTTCGTACCGGTCAGCACCGTCTCGGAGTCCTCGCGGCCCGGCTCGCGCAGGTGGGTGTGGAGGTCGACCAGGCCCGGCAGCAGGATCTTGCCGTCCGCCTCGATCACCTCGGCGCCCTCGGCGCTGAGCCCGTTCCCCACCTCGGTGATGGTCTCGCCGTCGATCAGCACGTCCTGCGCCTCGCCACCGAGGACCTTCGCGCCGCGGATAAGGATCTTGCCCATGGTTACTTGCTCTCCTCGGTGCGAGTGGTGCTGGTCGTGAGGGCCGGCTCGTTGCCGCCCAGAAGCAGGTACATGACCGCCATGCGGATGCTGACACCGTTGGTGACCTGCTCCACGGCGGTGCAGCGCGGCGAGTCGGCGACCTCGGCGGTGATCTCCATGCCGCGGTTCATCGGGCCCGGGTGCATGACGACGGCGTGCTCGGGCATCCGGGCCATCCGGTCGCCGTCCAGGCCGTACCGGCGGGCGTACTCGCGCTCGGTCGGGAAGAACGCGGCGTTCATCCGCTCCCGCTGGACGCGCAGCATCATGACCGCGTCGGACTTGGCGACCACGGAGTCCAGGTCGTACGAGACCTCGCAGGGCCAGTTCCCGACGCCGACCGGGATGAGCGTGGGCGGCGCGACGAGCGTGACCTCGGCGCCCAGCGTCGTCAGCAGGTGGACGTTGGAGCGGGCGACGCGGCTGTGCAGGATGTCGCCGACGATCGTGATGCGGCGGCCGTTCAGGTCGCCCTCGCCGCCCGCCAGCCGGCGGCGCATCGTGAAGGCGTCCAGGAGGGCCTGGGTGGGGTGCTCGTGGGTGCCGTCGCCGGCGTTGATGACCGAGCCGCCGATCCAGCCGGAGGTGGCCAGGCGGTGCGGCGCGCCGGAGTCGTGGTGCCGTATGACGACGGCGTCGGCGCCCATCGCCTCCAGGGTCAGCGCGGTGTCCTTCAGCGACTCGCCCTTGGAGACGGACGAGCCCTTGGCGGAGAAGTTGATGACGTCCGCGGAGAGGCGCTTGGCGGCGGCCTCGAAGGAGATCCGTGTACGGGTGGAGTCCTCGAAGAAGAGGTTGACGACGGTGCGCCCCCGCAGGGTGGGGAGCTTCTTGATCGGCCGGTCGGCGACCCGGGCCATCTCCTCGGCGGTGTCGAGGATCAGGACGGCGTCATCGCGCGAGAGATCGGCGGCCGAGATGAGGTGGCGCTTCATCCGGGTATCTCCGTGAGTGAGGCAGGTGTACGGGAATGTCCGTCGAGCGGGCATGGGTACGCACCCGGGCACACCGGGTCCGTATCGGGATGCGCTAGCGCTCGCCGGCCGAGGTGGTCTGCTTGACGCCGAGCAGCACGGCGTCCCGGCCGTCCTCCTCGGCGAGCTGGACCTTGACCGTCTCCCGCAGCGACGTGGGGAGGTTCTTTCCGACGTAGTCGGCGCGGATCGGCAGCTCGCGGTGGCCCCGGTCGACCAGGACGGCGAGCTGCACGGCGCGCGGCCGGCCGATGTCGTTCAGGGCGTCCAGCGCGGCACGGATCGTGCGGCCCGAGAAGAGCACGTCGTCGACGAGGAGGACCACGCGGCCCTCGATGCCGTCACCGGGGATGTCGGTGCGCGCGAGCGTGCGGGCGGGGCCCAGCCGCAGGTCGTCGCGGTACATCGTGATGTCCAGCGAGCCGACGGGGACTGCGCGGCCGGTGATCTCTTCGAGCTTGGCGGCGAGCCGGCGGGCAAGGAAAACGCCGCGGGTGGGGATGCCGAGCAGGACCACATCCTCGGCGCCCTTGGCGCGCTCCACGATCTCGTGGGCGATGCGGGTCAGCATGCGCGCGATGTCCGGGCCTTCCAGAACGGGGCGCGCCGGAGTCGCAGGTGTTGCGTCCATACGAAACGGACCTCCTTCTCCGCCTCACGGGACGGACCTTAAAGGACGTCGGATTTACCGCATTCACGGTACCAGGGGCCCAGCCATCGGCCGTAAGCACCCCTGGCGGTCAGCGGTATGCCTCATTCGGCTTGACGAAGCCAAATTACGCTGCGTAACCTCACAGTGAGTTACCAGTCCGCGGCGGAGCCGCATATCGACACAGTTGTCTGGGGAGCTTTATGTCCAGCGAATACGCTAAACAGCTCGGGGCCAAGCTCCGTGCCATCCGCACCCAGCAGGGCCTCTCCCTCCACGGTGTCGAGGAGAAGTCCCAGGGCCGCTGGAAGGCCGTGGTGGTGGGCTCGTACGAGCGCGGCGACCGCGCCGTGACCGTGCAGCGCCTCGCCGAGCTGGCCGACTTCTACGGCGTGCCTGTGCAGGAGCTCCTCCCGGGCACGACCCCGGGCGGCGCCGCCGAGCCGCCGCCGAAGCTGGTGCTGGACCTGGAGCGGCTCGCCCACGTCCCGCAGGAGAAGGCCGGACCGCTGCAGCGGTACGCCGCGACGATCCAGAGCCAGCGCGGTGACTACAACGGCAAGGTCCTCTCGATCCGGCAGGACGACCTCCGCACGCTCGCGGTCATCTACGACCAGTCCCCCTCGGTCCTCACCGAGCAGCTGATCAGCTGGGGCGTCCTGGACGCCGACGCGCGCCGCGCGGTCCAGCACGAGGACCTCTGAGCCCGGCGGGCCCAAAGCAGAAACGAAACGCCTCGGGGCGGGAGCCAGGACGGCTCCCGCCCCGAGGCGTTGTCGTACCGGCCGGAGGCGTTGTCGTACCGGCCGGCGGGCCGGGCAGTCACCGCCCGCAGTCCACAGGGGCCCGGGACGGCCCCTCAGAGGGCGTGCGCCGTCGCGGGACGGAGCACTACAGGCGCAGCACGCCCGCGCGTTCGGGGCGCGCGCTCACGGGCGGTGAGCGAGCGGCGAGCGGGGGCCGAACGGGCCGACGAGCAGGCACCGGGCGCGGGCCGGAGCCCGCAAGAACGACACCGGGCCCGGAGGCGGAAGCGGCAGAACCGTCTTCCGTCTCCGGGCCCGGTGGATGCGTGCGGGACCTGGCGGGGCGACCGTCAGGACCGGCGCAGGCTCGGCTTCATGTCCTTCAGGCGGCCGAGCATGCCGTTCACGAAGGACGGCGAATCGTCGGTGGAGAACTCCTTGGCCAGCTGCACGGCCTCGTCGATCACGACCGCGTCAGGGGTCGCGTCCACCCAGATGAGCTCATAGGCGCCGAGCCGCAGGATGTTGCGGTCGACGACCGGCATCCGGTCGAGCGTCCAGCCGACCGCGTACGTGGCGATCAGCTCGTCGATGCGCTCGACGTGGTCCGCGTACCCCTCGACCAGTTCGAGGGTGTACTCGTTGACCGGGGGCTGCCGGGGGTCGGTCCGGGCGTGCCGCATCCAGTCCGCGAGCACGGTCTGCACATCGGCGCCGCGCTGGTCGGCCTCGAAGAGGATCTGGAAGGCGCGCTTACGGGCCTTGTTACGGGCAGCCACGGTTAGCTGTTCACCCGACCGAGGTACTCGCCGGAGCGGGTGTCGACCTTGATCTTCTCACCCGTGGTGATGAAGAGCGGGACCTGGATCTCGTAACCGGTCTCCAGCTTGGCGGGCTTGGTGCCACCGGTGGAGCGGTCACCCTGGACGCCCGGGTCGGTGTGCTCGATGACGAGCTCGACGGCGGCGGGCAGCTCGACGTAGAGGACCTCGCCCTCGTGCTGCGCCACGACGGCCTCGAAGCCCTCGAGGAGGAAGTTGGCGGCGTCACCGACGGCCTTGCGGTCGACGTGCAGCTGGTCGTACGTGTCCATGTCCATGAAGACGAAGTAGTCGCCGTCCATGTACGAGAACTGCATCCCGCGCTTGTCGACGGTAGCCGTGTCGACCTTCACGCCGGCGTTGAAGGTCTTGTCCACCACCTTGCCGGAGAGCACGTTCTTCAGCTTGGTACGGACGAAGGCCGGGCCCTTGCCGGGCTTGACGTGCTGGAACTCGACAACGGACCACAGCTGGCCCCCTTCGAGCTTGAGCACCATGCCGTTCTTGAGGTCGTTCGTGGATGCCACGGTTGCGGTATCTCCTGGACTGCAGGTGGTGGGGACCCGGAAGACGCACGCTCCGAGCCCGTCAAGGCTCAGAGGGCGAGCAGCTCCTTGGTCGTGATCGTGAGTAGCTCTGGCCCGCCGTCCGCCTCGGGGCGGACGACGAGTGTGTCGTCGATCCGGACGCCGCCGCGGCCCGGGAGGTGTACCCCGGGATCGACGGTGACCGGCACGCAAGCGTCCAGTTTACCCATGGCCGCAGGTGACAGCTGAGGGTCCTCGGCGATTTCGAGCCCGACGCCGTGTCCGGTCCACGGTCCGAGGCCCTCTTCGTGGCCTCCGGAGGCCAGCACCTGGCGGGCCGCGCGGTCCACTTCGCGGCACTCGACGCCGGGTGCCAGCGCCTCCCGGCCGGCCCGCTGGGCTGCGAAGACAAGGTCGTACAGCTCGATCTGCCAGTCGGCGGGCGTGGTGCCGATGACGAACGTACGGCCGATCTCGCAACGGTATCCGCGGTAGTCGGCGCCCAGGCTCACGGTGAGAAAATCGCCCTCCTCGACCCGGCGGTCGGTGGGCAGATGGCCCGGACGGCCGGAGTGCGGGCCGGTGGCGACGGAAGTCGGAAAGGCCGGGCCGTCCGCGCCGTGGTCGACGAGCCGGCGCTCCAGCTCCAGCGCGAGATGGCGTTCGGTACGGCCCACGAGGATCGATTCGAGCAGCTCGCCGAGGGCCTGGTCGGTGATCTCGGCCGCGATCCGCAGACAGGCGATCTCGTCCTGGTCCTTGACCAGCCGCTGTGCCTCCACCGCGCAGCCCAGGTCCGCCAGGCGCAGCTCGGGCGCGACGGAGCGCAGCGCGCGGTGGCGCGCCACGGTGAGGTGGTGCTCCTCCACGGCGAGCGCCACGGCGCCGGACTTGGCGGCGAGGTCGGCGGCGGCGACGGTCGGGTCGCCGGTGTGCGCGGGCAGCAGGCTGATCCGGAGGTCCTCGGCGGGTCTGCCCTCCGAAGGGTCGCCGGTGGGCGCGCTGGGGCACAGCAGCGTGTCCCCGCCGTCGTGCAGCAGCAGGGCCGCGCCGCGCGGGGCGCAGCCGGTGAGGTAGCGGATGTTGGCGGGGCTCGAAACGAGTGCCGCGGCGGTGTCGGTCGCGCCCGCGCCGGTGCCGACCGCTGCGTAGCGGTCACGCAACCGGGCGCGTCGGGTTGCGTACATGTCTGGCATGTACCGAGCGTACGGGTGCGATGGGACTCGCGCGCTTCGAGCGCGTCTGTGGGGGTTTCGGGGCTGCTGTGGAGCGGGCGGCCGCGCCCTCGCGGGGCGGCCGCCCGGCACCGGGCCGGTCAGCCGGTCACCAGGCCGGCGGGCTGGCGAGGCTGCGGGCCACGACCTCGTCGAGCATCCGGGCCGTGGTCGCCACGTCGTGGCTGGAGTTGTCGATGATCGGCAGGCCCGAGCTGTACCAGCCGGCCATCCGGCCGTGGATGCGGGCGACCTCTTCGTCGGTCAGCCGGCGGTTGCCGCTGCGCTGGGCGTTCCGCTCCAGGACGATCTCCAGGCCGGGCAGGAGCACGACGGGCAGCAGCCCCGGGCCCACGTGCCGCTTCCAGCCGCCGAGGCCGACGACCGGGCGGTCGGGGAAGACGGCGTCGTCGAGGATGCAGGAGATGCCGTTGGCGAGGAAGTTGCGCGCGGCGAAGCCGCAGGTTCGGCGGGCCAGGCGGTACTGCGCCTCGGAGTGGTCGTTCCAGCCCTGCTGGGGGTCGGCGAACCCGGACCGCACCCATTCGCGTACGTCGTCCAGGCTGATGTGCGCCGTGGGCACCCGGCGGAGGTCGGCCCAGTGCCGGGCGACGCTGGTCTTGCCCGCGCCCGCGGGGCCGATGAGCAGCACCGCGACGGCGGTGTGCGCGGCGTCGGGGACCGTGCCGGGCGGCGGGGTGGGCAGCGCGACGGGGTTGCCGTCGGGCAGCCGGATGTGGCCCGTGGACTCCGGACGCGGCGTCTGCTGCGTACCGGCCCAGCCCGCGGGCGCGCCCTGCGGGCTGGGCCGGTACGCAGCAGACGCCGCGTCCGGAGTCCACGG
>NZ_NHSG01000202.1:0-6807 GCF_020024005.1 Streptomyces purpurogeneiscleroticus | reverse complement strand
CGGCGGGGGCGGGGGCGGCGCAGCGGTACCGCCGGCAGTGGGCGGCGGCCCGCCGGAAGAACTCGGCGCGGCTGTCGCGCGGCAGCCGCCCGCGCGCCGTGTAGACGGCCGTGAGGTGGTCGGTCATCCGGCGGACCAGCAGCGGCCGCCAACGGGCCAGCTCCGGGCGGGAGTCGAGGAAGGCGAACACCCGGTCGTACTGGTCGAAGATGTCGAAGTGGCCGCGCCCCGTGGTGCCGAGGATGTTGCCCCGGCGGCGCTGCCGGTAGTGCACACAGACCCGGTCCAGTACCGCGATCGACTCCGCGGTCGCCAGCGCCGGGAACGTCCAGGGCGTGTCCTCGTAGTAGCCCGGCGGGAAGGCGAGCCCCTGCCGCTGCACGAAGTCCCTGCGGTACGCCTTGTTCCACACCACCATCAGCAGCCGCAGCAGGGCGGGCCGGTCGGCGAGGCGGAAGACGTCCGGGCCGTCCTCGGCGAGCAGCTGGGCGTACTGGTTGCGGGCCGCGGTGCCGGACCAGGTGGTGCGGGCGTAGTCGTAGACCAGCACCTCCGGGTCGCCGGTCGCGGCCAGCCGGTCGGCGACGGCCCGCAGGGCGCCGGGCGTGAGGGTGTCGTCGCCGTCCAGGAAGAGCAGGTAGTCGCCGCGCGCGTGGGCGAGGCCGGCGTTACGGGCCGGGCCGAGGCCGGTGTTGGCCGGCAGGTGCACGGGCCGTACCCGGTGGTCGCGGCGGGCGAAGTCGCGGATGAGGGCACCGCAGCCGTCCGGTGACCCGTCGTCGACCGCGATCAGCTCGAAGTCCGGCCAGTCCTGGGCGAGGACGGACTCCAGGCATTCCGGCAGATACGCCTGGACCTGATAAGCGGGAACGATGACGCTGAACCGTGGCAAGGGCACTTCCATGAGTCGGCGGCCGGCTGCGCTGTCGGTCAGCGATCGTTCCCGGACCCGCCGCGCCGTCATGCGGCGCGGCGGCCGGTTACGCCCGGGTGGCAGAGGACTCGCACCCGTTCGAGTGAGCCGCCGCCGGCTCTACTTCACCGCGCCCGCCATCACGCCGGACACGAACTGCCGCTGGAAGGCGAAGAAGACCACCAGGGGAATGATCATCGAGACGAAGGCGCCGGGAGCCAGTACGTCGATGTTGCTGCCGAACTGGCGCACCTCCTGCTGGAGCGCCACGGTGATCGGCGGATTGCCGCTGTCCGCGAAGATCAGCGCGATCAGCATGTCGTTCCACACCCACAGGAACTGGAAGATGCCCAGCGACGCGATGGCCGGGCCGCCCAGCGGCATGACCACCCGGGTGAACAGCCGCAGTTCGCTCGCCCCGTCCAGCCGGGCGGCCTCCAGCAGCTCGCGCGGGATCTCGGCGAAGAAGTTCCGCAGCAGGAACACCGCGAAGGGCAGGCCGAAGGCCGTATGGAAGAGCACCACACCGGCCGTCGTCTCGAAGAGCCCGACCGTGCCGAAGAGCTTCGCGACCGGGATCAGCGCGACCTGTACGGGGACGACCAGCAGCCCCACCACGACCATGAACCAGGCGTCCCGGCCGGGGAAGTCCATCCAGGCGAACGCGTAGCCCGCCAGCGCGCCGATCATCACCACCAGCACCGTCGCCGGCACCGTGATCAGCGCGGTGGTCCACAGCGAGTCCATGATCTTGGCGTTGCCCAGCAGATTGCCGTACCCGGACCAGGTCAGCTGCGCCGGCTTGGCGAACACCTCCCACCAGCCGCTCTCCGCGACGTCCGCCGGATCGCGCAGCGAGGAGATCAGCAGCCCCACCGTCGGCATCAGCCAGAACAGCCCGACCAGGATCAGGAAGACCCGCAGCACGCCGCCGCCGGTACGGGCCGCGATCCGCGCGGCCAAGGACTGCCGGGCGCGTACCGCCCCGTCGGCCACCGCCGTCATCGCTGCCGCTCCTTCCGCAGGCGCCGGAGATTGACGATCATCACCGGCAGGACGAGCAGCAGCAGGAACACCGCGATCGCGGAGCCGATGCCCTGGTTCACGTCCGTGCCGAAGGACGACTGGTACAGCTGGAGGGCGAGCACGTTCGCCTCGTCCTGGCTGGCGCCCGGCGCGATGATGTACACGAGGTCGAAGATCTTCAGCACGTTGATCATCAGCGTCACGAGGACGACCACCAGGACCGGCGCCAGCAGCGGCACCGTCACCCGGCGGAAGACCTGCCACTCGTTCGCGCCGTCCACCCGGGCCGCCTCCAGCAGCTCCCGCGGCACGCTCGCCAGCCCCGCCGCGATCAGCACCATCGCGAAGCCCGCCCACATCCACACATAGCTGCCGATGATCGCGGGCGTCACCAGCGCCGGACCGAGCCAGTCGACGCCGTTGTACGCCTCGGCGAAGTTCGACGCGGGCAGCCGCAGCTGCGCTCCGTCGGCACGGGCCGGCAGGGCGTACGTCCCGTCGGCGTCGGTGGTCGCCGTGGCGACGACCTTGCCGTCCCTGACCGCCTCGATCTGCAGGCCGGCCAGCGCCTTCTCCTGCTTGTCGATCCTGTTCGGGGTGCCGCCGCCCCCGCGCGTGAAGTCCAGCCACGCGGTACCGGTGATCTGCCCGGGACGCGGCTCCGCCGGCACGGCCCGCTGCGCGCCCTTGAGGTCGTCCGGCTGTACGGCCACCAGCGGCAGGCTCACCGCGGTACCGGTCCTCGCCGCCTCCTTGGTGGTGAACGCGCCGCCGCCGGACGCCTTGAGGTCGGAGTTCGGCCGCGGATTGGCCCCCGGGTACGGCGCGGGCTCGGCGAAGGTGTCGTGCACGCTCACCCACACCGCGTTGGCGACCCCGCGCTCCGGGTCCTGCTCGTACACCAGCCGGAAGATGATGCCCGCGGCCAGCATGGAGATCGCCATCGGCATGAAGACGACCAGCTTGAACGCCGTGCCCCAGCGCACCCGCTCGGTCAGCACGGCGAAGATCAGGCCGAGCGCCGTGGCCACGGTCGGCGCGACCACCACCCAGATGACGTTGTTCTTCAGCGCCGTGCGGATCCGCTCGTCGGAGAACAGCTCCCCGTAGTTGGCCAGCCCGACGAAGCCGCTGCCCGGTGCGTCGTACAGGCTGCGCCAGACCGAGTACCCGATCGGATAGACCACCAGCGCGCCGAGCAGCAGCAGCGCCGGGAGGAGGAACGCGACCGCGATCCACGGGCGCGTCCCCGTCACGCTCTTGCCGGGCTTCTTCGCGCCCTTGCCGGGCGCCTGCGCGGCGGCCGCGGTGCCTCCGGAGGTCATGGCATCAGTTCCCGAACGACTTGGCGGCGTCCTTCTCCAGCTGTGCCTGGGTCCCCGCGACGTCCTTCGGGTTCTTCAGGAAGTCCTGCAGCGCCTTCCACTCGCCCTGCCCCGGCTTGCCGCCGAAGGACGCCGGTGCCTGGTCGGACATGTCGAAGCGGAAGTCGTCACCGGCCGCGACCAGCGCCTTGCCGATCTCCCGGAACACGGCGTTCGGGTAGACGGCCGGGTCCAGCTTCTTGTTGGCGGAGACGAAGCCGCCCTGCCCCGCCCAGATCCGGGCGGCGTCCGGGGACGCCAGGAAGGTCAGCAGCGCCTGCGACGCCTTGTTGTCCTTCAGCGCCACCGCCACGTCGCCACCGGTCACCACCGGCGACTCCTTGCCGACCGCCGGGAACGGGAAGACCTTGGCGTCCGTACCGATCTTCGCCTTGGTCTGGCCGATGTTGGCGGCGGCGAAGTCGGCCGAGGAGACCATCGCGGCCTGCGGCTCGTCCTTGAACGTCTGCGTCACCGACTGCGGGAACGCCGTCTGCAGCGCCCCGGAGTTGCCGCCCGCGAGCAGGCCCTTGGCCCCGAAGAGCGAGCCGAGCGTGGTCAGCGCCTGCTTCACCGACGGATCGGTCCACTTGATCTCGTGCTTGGCGAGCTGGTCGTACTTCTCGGGCCCGGCCTGCGAGAGGTAGATGTTCTCGAACCAGTCGGTGAGCGTCCAGCCGTCCGCGCCGCCCACCGAGACCGGCTCCACGCCGGAGTCCGCGAGCGTCCTGGCGGTCTTCAGGAAGCCCTTCCAGTCCTTGGGCTCGGACACTCCCGCGTTCTCGAACGCCTGGGTGTTGTACCAGACCAGCGACTTGTTGCTGGCCTTGAAGTACACGCCGTAGCGCTTGCCGTTGTAGCTGCCCAGCTCCTGCCAGCCCTTGGAGAAGTTCTTGCCCAGCTCCTTCTCCGCGGCCGGGCCGAGCGGCTTGAGCCAGCCCTTCTTGGCGAACTCCTGCAACACGCCGACCTGCTGGAGCATCGCGACGTCCGGCGCGCCGCCGCCGGCGACCTTGGAGCCGATGAAGCCGGCCATGTCGTCGCCGCTGGGCACGAAATCGATCTTGGCGCCCGTGCGCTTCTCGAACTCGTCCAGGACCTTGGTGAAGTTCTCCCGCTCGGGCCCGGTCCACACGGCCGTCACCTGGAGCGTCTGTCCGTTCAGCTTCGGCAGCCGGACGGTGGGCGCGCTGTCGGTGCCGCCCCCGCCCTCGTCGTTTCTGCTGCCGCTGTCGCCGCCGCAGCCGGTCAGCGCCAGCGCACCCACCGCGACAAGTGCCGTTGCCGTACGAAGCGTTGCGTGACGCATCCGTCGCCCTCCCGTTCGCCGTGCGACAGTCCTACCGGCGCCGGGAGGCCCGAGCAATACCGCGTTCGACCGCAACTCCCCGTCGTGACCGGGACGTTATCGCGGTGGGTAACCCAACTTGTCCGTACAGCGACCCATTCGTTGTGTGTCACGGCGTTGTATGCCGCGGCGCTGTACGCGTGTCACGGCGTGGTACGCGGTCACGACAGGGACCGGGCGGCCTTCTGCAGCGCGCTGGCCAGCAGGGCCAGGTCGGTCGGGCCGTTCCCCAGCTCGCGCAGCGGACGGCGGGCCGGCGGATCGCCCATCCGGTGCCACTCCAGGGGCACGACCGTCGGCCGCAGGGTCGACGTGCGGGGTATCCGGCCCGTCACCCGGCCGGCCTGGAAGGGCGTGGCGGAGCCGTCGGCCGCTCGGTACAGCCGCCCGCGCCCGACGGGCAGCGGCTCCTCGCCCGGGTCGCCCTCCGCGCCCAGCCGTGCGCGCAGCCCGGCCCGCTCGGCGGTGGCGGTGGCCGCCGTACGGTCCGGATGGCCGGTCGAGGCGATCAGATGCACGCCGAGCGCGGCGCCCTCCCGGGCGACCGCCTCCAGCGCCCGCACGACGGAACCGGCGGCGGGCCGCCCCGTACTGCCCAGCGCCGGCGCGACCAGCGCGTCGAAGTCGTCGACGATCACGAACAGCCGGGTCATCGGCGACACGGCCGCGAGCCCCTCGCCCGCCGCTGCCGGGCGCTCGGGCCCCTCGGCACCGGGCGTGCCCTGCGTACGCTCCCGGGGCCGCAGCCGCAGCGTGTTCGTCGCCGGGGTGTCGAGCAGGCCGGACTCCTGCATGCCGGGCGCTGCGGAGCCGGGGACCTCGGCGGCGGCGCCCGCGGCCGCTGCCGTACGGCCCTCGACGGACCGGCGCGGGGCGACCACCCGGGGCGTCGCCACATGCTTGGCGCGCCACTCCGCGAAGCCCGTACCGCCCAGTATCTCGGCGCGCCGCTTCAGCTCCGAGACCAGCGCCTGCGCGAACTCCCGCATCCGTACCGGGTCGGAGGCGGCCAGATGCGCGGTGACGTGCGGCAGGTCCGTGCAGAGCCGTAGGCCGTCGCCGCGCTCCGTGCCCGCGCCGTCGACCAGGACCAGCGAGAGCAGGTCCGGGCGGTCGGCGGCGGCCAGCGAGGCGGCGATCGAACGCAGCAGCTCGGTCTTGCCCGTGCCCGGGCCGCCCTCCAGCAGGAAGTGACAGCCGTCGGCGGCCGGGTCGGCGTGCACCGGGCCGTGCGGTCCCGCGCCCAGGACCGCGGCGGCCGCGGGCTCCTCGCTGTCCGCCGCGGCCGCCCAGCGGGCCATCAGGGACGCGGGCGTGGCCCGGGCCAGCCCCAGCTCGTCCAGCAGCCGGGCGCTGTCGGGCAGCGGCACGGCGGCGCTGTGCGTGCTGCGGCCGGCCCGCGCCGTCTCGGCCTCGCGCAGCGGCGCCAGGGCGCGCGCCAGGCGCTCGGCCCACGGCAGGGAGACCGCGTCCACCGTCGCGACCGTGCCGTTCGCCCCAGCGGCGTACGGCCCGGAGCCGTTCTGCGGGACGCCGTTCACGGCGATGCTGCTGCCGGCCGGGGCCAGCGGCGCCGCAGGCTGGACGACGCGCAGCGCCGTGGCCACGTCGCCGCTGAGCACCGCGACCGCGCCGCACTCCCCGAAGGCCGGGGACGCGGCACGGGCCGCTTCGTACGTCGCCGTGAGCGGATACAAGGGCGAGGCGGCCGGCGTCTCGGCCAGCGCGAGCACATGGATGCCGGCCGACGCGCCGCCCGCCGCCAGCCGGGCCACGGTCTCCCGCAGCCCGGACGTGCCGGGGTCGCCATCGGCGATCACGAGGGTGTACGGGCCCTGGTGCCGGGCCGCGGCGGCGGCCACCGCCGACCGGTCGGCGCTCGCCCAGCCGGGGCCGAGCGGCCCGTCGTCCAGGCGGCGGACCAGCTCGGCCGTGCGCGCCGCCGCCTGGTCCTTGTCGTACGCCAGCAGCAGCCGGCAGTCCTGGGCGTGCGCCGGGCGCACGTGCGGCAGCCAGCCGAGCCAGGACCACTCCTCCAGGCGCTGCGCCGTGCCGCGCGCGCGGTCGGCGGCGAGCAGCACGATCTCCAGGGTGCCCGGCGCGTGCAGCGCCGCGAGCTGGGCGACCGCGGCCCGGGCCAGCCCGGCGAGCCGGGG
>NZ_NHSG01000201.1:0-17455 GCF_020024005.1 Streptomyces purpurogeneiscleroticus | reverse complement strand
AGGGGCCGGGGAGCCTGATGGAGTGATGGGCGCGGTGGCGGCCCGTGGTGGGTTCGGCGGCCGGCGCTCCGGGTACGGGAGCGGTGCGTCGGTGGCGGCCCATCCCGTGACTTCCTTCCGTCCATGAACGTCGGGTGCGAATCACCCGTACGAGTGACTGGCGATGCCGTGTGACAGTACGGCACGACGTATGGGGCCGAAGTGCTTGCTGAGCAATTGGCCGGTTAGCGTGCACACATGAACGAAGATGTCCGTCTGACGGCCTGGGTGCGCGGCCGTGTGCAAGGTGTCGGCTTCCGATGGTTCACCCGGGCCAACGCGCTGCGCATCGGAGGGCTCGTCGGCTTTGCGATCAACCGGGAGGACGGCCGCGTCCAGGTCGTGGCCGAGGGCCCCCGGGAGCGGTGCGAGGAGTTGCTGGAGTGGCTGCGTACCGGGGACACGCCCGGCCGGGTCGACGGTGTGAGTGAGATTTGGGACACGCCGCGAGGCGGGTACGACGGCTTCGCGATTCGCTGACGGAGGGGTGCCGACCCGTCGCCGGGACCGTCCGCGACCCGCTCCATGACGTGCGGCCGGCACCCGCTGGAGGCAGAAACCGCCTGGTGGTTGCCAATTCCGCCGACCCGTGGAAAGCTGCGGCAGTAAGGATGATCTCCACGCCCCGGGGCCGTTTCCGGAGCGCCGCCGCGAGTCTTCAGCAGGCGTGCGCGCTCACGAGCCCTTGGATACGGGGCGTGATCGTGTTGACCGTCAATCCATTTGGTGAGACTCTGGAATCCCCGCGCACCTTAGCTGTTTGGCATTGCGTAGACCAAAGAATGACAGACACCGCGGGTGCGATTCCCTCACGACCCACCACCGCTTCGGTCGGTCACTCAGTGTGGAGGACCATCCATCATGGCAAAGGCGCTTCTCGGTTACGTCGGCGGCTCCGACCCCCGAGTCCTCGCCGAGATGCGACGGCTTCAGCAGCGCGTTCAGGACCTCGAATCCGAGCTTGTCAGGATTCAGGCGGAGAACGACGCGCTGTCCGCTGCCGCACGTCACGGCGACTCGCTGCTCGACAGCATCGACGTACCCCAGGCGGAGCCGGCGCTCACCTGACCCTCGCCCCAAGGGACGGTCGGGCTGAATCGACAGCCACTTGAGGCACCGCTCTATGAAGATTCAAGGGACGCTTCGGCGTCCCTTCGTCGTTCACGCCCCCGCTTCCCGGCGGCCTCTTACCGTCTGATGTGCCCTGCACATTCCGTGGCGAAACCGAAAAGGTCCGAGCACGGCAGGAGGCGCCGGCCGCGGGCCGCTCGTACGAGCGCTCTCGCCGCGGCGCGCCAGGACCGGTCGGGACGACCACGGTCATAGGCGCGCGAAAGGTAGAGTCCAACGGCGTGCACCTCAAGAGCCTGACCCTGCGAGGATTCAAGTCCTTCGCGTCCGCCACCACGCTGCGCTTCGAGCCCGGCATCACCTGCGTCGTGGGCCCCAACGGGTCCGGCAAGTCCAATGTGGTGGACGCGCTGTCCTGGGTCATGGGCGAGCAGGGCGCGAAGTCGCTGCGCGGCGGCAAGATGGAGGACGTCATCTTCGCCGGGACCACCGGCCGCCCGCCCCTGGGCCGCGCCGAGGTCTCCCTCACGATCGACAACTCCGACGGCGCGCTGCCCATCGAGTACGCCGAGGTCACGATCACGCGGATCATGTTCCGCAACGGCGGCAGCGAGTACCAGCTCAACGGTGACACCTGCCGGCTGCTGGACATCCAGGAGCTGCTGTCGGACTCCGGCATCGGCCGCGAGATGCACGTGATCGTCGGGCAGGGCCAGCTCGACGGCGTACTGCACGCCGACCCGATGGGCCGCCGCGCCTTCATCGAGGAAGCGGCGGGCGTACTGAAGCACCGCAAGCGCAAGGAGAAGGCGCTGCGGAAGCTGGACGCGATGCAGGCGAACCTCGCGCGCGTCCAGGACCTCACCGACGAGCTGCGCCGCCAGCTCAAGCCGCTCGGCCGGCAGGCCGCCGTCGCCCGCCGCGCCGCCGTAATCCAGGCCGACCTGCGCGACGCCCGGCTGCGGCTGCTCGCCGACGACCTGGTCACGCTGCGGGAGGCGCTCCGTGCGGAGATCGCCGACGAGGCCGCGCTGAAGCAGCGCCGGGAGGCCACCGAGGCCGAGCTGAAGGAGGCGCTGCGGCGCGAGGCGGCCCTGGAGGAAGAGGTACGGACGCTGACGCCGCGGCTGCAGCGCGCCCAGCAGACCTGGTACGAGCTGTCGCAGCTCGCGGAGCGGGTACGCGGCACGATCTCGCTCGCCGACGCGAGGGTGAAGAGCGCGCAGACCGCGCCCCCCGAGGAGCGGCGGGGCCGCGACCCCGAGGAGATGGAGCGCGAGGCGGCCCGCATCCGGGAGCAGGAGGCGGAGCTGGAGGCCGCGCTGGAGGCGGCGACCCGGGCGCTGGACGACATGGTCGAGCACCGGGCCGAGCTGGAGCGGCAGCTGCAGGACGAGGAGCGCCGGCTGCGGGATGCCGCGCGGGCCATCGCCGACCGGCGCGAGGGCCTGGCCCGGCTGCACGGCCAGGCCACCGCGGCCCGCGGCCGGGCCGCGTCGGCGCAGGCGGAGATCGACCGGCTGGCCGAGTCGCGGGACGCGGCGCAGGCCCGCGCGGAGGCGGCGCAGCAGGAGTACGAGCAGCTCAAGGCCGAGGTCGACGGGCTGGACGCGGGCGACGAGGAGCTGGCGGGGCAGCACGAGCGGGCCAAGGAGGAGCTGGCGGAGGCGGAGCGCGCGCTGACCGCGGCCCGCGAGGCGCTGACCACGGTGGAGCGCCGGCGCGCCGCGACCGCGGCGCGGCACGACGCGCTGGCGCTGGGGCTGCGCCGCAAGGACGGTACGGGCGCGCTGCTGGCCGCCGCCGACCGGCTGGGCGGGCTGCTCGGCCCGGCCGCCGAGCTGCTGACCGTACAGCCGGGGTACGAGGTCCCGGTCGCGGCGGCGCTCGGTGCCGCGGCCGACGCGATCGCCGTCGCGGACCCGGCGACCGCGGCGGAGGCCATCCGGCTGCTGCGCAAGCAGGACGCGGGACGCGCGGTGCTCCTCCCGGCGACGGCGGCGGACCGCCCGCTGACCGGGGCGGCGGAGGAGCGGTCCATGGTGGGAGCGCCGGGTGATACGTCTCTGCATGACGGGGCGACAGGTCTGCATGACGGGGCGACAGGGGCAGCCGTACCGGGTGGAGCTGACGACCCGTCGGACGGCGAGCGGGCCGCCGGGGCGACCGAGGGCACTCCGTACAACGAAGCGCGCACCGATGCCGGGAGCCCGGCGATTCCGGGTGCGCGCAGCGGGCCGGACGCGAGCGCCGCCTCCGAAGTCCCCCATGACGGAACGCCCGTCGCCTCCGTACCGGCCGCGCGTACGCCCGGCGGGCCGCCCGCTGCCGCCGAACTGATCGACGGGCCCGCCGAATTGATGCCCGCCGTGCGGCGGCTGCTGCGCGATGTCGTCGTCGTGAGCACGCTGGAGGACGCCGAGGACCTGGTCGCGGCGCGGCCCGGCGTGATCGCCGTGACCGCCGAAGGCGACCTGCTCGGGGCGCACTTCGCGCAGGGCGGGTCGGCCGGGGCGCCGAGCCTGCTGGAGGTGCAGGCGTCCGTCGACGAGGCGGCGGCGGAGCTGGCGGAGCTGGCCGCGCGCTGCGAGGAGCTGGCGGAGGAGCAGCGGCTGGCCACCGAGCGGCGGGCCGAACGGGCCGCGCTGGTCGAGGAGCTGGCGGAGCGTCGGCGCGTGGCCGACCGCGAGAAGTCGCAGGTCGCCCAGGCGCTGGGGCGGCTCGGCGGGCAGGCCAGGGGCGCCGCGGGCGAGGCCGAGCGGTCGGCGGCCGCGGTCGCCAAGGCCGAGGAGGCGCTGGCCCGCGCGACCGAGGAGGCCGAAGAGCTGGCGGAACGATTGGCCGTGGCCGAGGAGGACCCCGGGGAGGAGGAGCCGGACACCGCCGTACGGGACCGGCTCGCTGCCGACGGGGCCAATGCCCGGCAGACCGAGATGGAGGCGCGCCTCCAGGTCCGTACGCACGAGGAGCGCGTGAAGGGGCTCGCGGGACGGGCGGACGGGCTGGACCGGGCGGCGCGCGCCGAACGCGACGCGCGGGCGCGGGCCGAGCAGCGGCGCGCCCGGCTGCGCCACGAGGCGCGGGTTGCCTCGGCGGTCGCCGACGGCGCGCGGCAGCTGCTCGCGCATGTCGAGGTCTCGCTCGTGCGGGCCGAGGAGGAGCGGGCCGCGGCCGAGCGGGCGAAGGCCGAGCGGGAGCAGGCGCTGGTCGCCGAGCGCAACCAGGGCCGCGAGCTGAAGGACGCGCTGGACAAGCTGACCGACTCGGTGCACCGGGGTGAGGTGCTGGGCGCCGAGAAGCGCATGAAGATCGAGCAGCTGGAGACCAAGGCGCTGGAGGAGCTGGGCGTGGAGCCGGCCGGGCTGATCGCCGAGTACGGCCCTGACCAGCTGGTACCTCCGTCACCGGCCGCCGAGGGCGAGGAGCTGCCGGCGGACCCGGAGCATCCGCGGAACCAGCCGGTGCCGTTCGTGCGGGCCGAGCAGGAGAAGCGGCTGAAGGCCGCCGAGCGCGCGTACCAGCAGCTCGGCAAGGTGAACCCGCTGGCCCTGGAGGAGTTCGCGGCGCTGGAGGAGCGTCACCAGTTCCTCAGCGAGCAGCTGGAGGACCTGAAGAAGACCCGCGCCGACCTGCTGCAGGTCGTCAAGGAGGTCGACGAGCGCGTCGAGCAGGTGTTCACGGAGGCGTACTGGGACACCGCCCGCGAGTTCGAGGGCGTCTTCGCTCGGCTGTTCCCGGGCGGCGAGGGCCGGCTCGTCCTGACCGACCCGGACAACATGCTGACCACCGGCGTGGACGTGGAGGCGCGGCCGCCGGGCAAGAAGGTCAAGCGGCTCTCGCTGCTCTCGGGCGGTGAGCGGTCACTGACCGCGGTGGCGCTGCTGGTGTCGATCTTCAAGGCGCGGCCGAGCCCGTTCTACGTGATGGACGAGGTCGAGGCGGCGCTGGACGACACCAACCTGCAGCGGCTGATCCGGATCATGGTGGAGCTGCAGGAGAGCTCCCAGCTGATCGTGATCACGCACCAGAAGCGGACGATGGAGGTCGCGGACGCGCTCTATGGCGTGTCCATGCAGGGCGACGGTGTATCGAAGGTCATCAGCCAGCGACTGCACTGAGGCGCTGTGCATGGGTCGGTGCACGGGTGGGAACACGTGCGTGGGCCGCCTACCTGCGGCGTTCGCGGCAGCGTTCACAACATGAACCCAACATGCAGCTGCTTGCCGACAGTAACGGGTTCAATGAATTCCGTACCCCCTATTGACTTCGAAACTTGAAGGCATAGTCTCTGCAACGTTGCTTTTACCTTCAAGTGGTGCGCGCCCCGTTCACAGCCGCCACTGGAGGGCCAGCCCCCGATGCCCGGCAGCGCAGCCGGGCCACTGGAGTACACGTTGACCAGCACCGCGCAGCCGACGATGGCGGAAGGCCGCAAGGCCAAGCCCGACCACCTCGGCCATGTCATCTTCATCACCGCGGCTGCCGCGATGGGCGGCTTCCTGTTCGGTTACGACAGCTCCGTGATCAACGGTGCCGTCGAGGCCATCCGGGACCGCTACCACGTCGGTTCCGCCGGGCTCGCCCAGGTCATCGCGATCGCCCTGATCGGCTGCGCCGTCGGTGCCGCCACCGCGGGCCGGATCGCCGACCGCATCGGCCGTATCCGTGTCATGCAGATCGCCGCGCTGCTGTTCACGGTCAGCGCCGTCGGCTCCGCCCTGCCGTTCGCGATCTGGGACCTGGCCCTCTGGCGGGTCGTCGGCGGCTTCGGCATCGGTATGGCCTCGGTGATCGGCCCCGCCTACATCGCGGAGGTCGCGCCGCCCGCGTACCGCGGCCGGCTCGCCTCCTTCCAGCAGGCCGCGATCGTCATCGGCATCGCCGTCTCCCAGCTGGTGAACTGGGGCGTCCTCAACCTCGCCGGCGGCGACCAGCGCGGCGAGATCGCCGGCCTGGAAGCCTGGCAGTGGATGCTCGGCGTCATGGTCGTCCCGGCCGTGGTCTACGGCCTGCTCTCCTTCGCGATCCCCGAGTCGCCCCGCTTCCTGATCAGCGTCGGCCGGCACGACAAGGCCAAGGAGGTGCTCTCCGAGGTCGAGGGCCGGGCGGTCGACCTGGACCTGCGGGTCGAGGAGATCGAGCTGGCGATGCGCAGCGAGCACAAGTCGACGTTCAAGGACCTGCTCGGCGGCAAGGGCGGCTTCCTGCCGATCGTCTGGATCGGCATCGGCCTCTCGGTCTTCCAGCAGCTGGTCGGCATCAACGTCGCGTTCTACTACTCCTCGACGCTGTGGCAGTCCGTCGGCATCGACCCGAGCAGCTCGTTCTTCTACAGCTTCACCACCTCGATCATCAACATCCTCGGCACCGTGATCGCGATGCTGTTCGTGGACCGGATCGGGCGCCGCCCGCTGGCGCTGATCGGTTCCGCCGGTATGGCGGTCGCCCTCGCGCTGGAGGCGTGGGCCTTCTCCGCGAAGACCGCGTCCGGCGCGCTGCCGGCCACCGAAGGCATCGTGGCCCTGATCGCGGCCCACTTCTTCGTGCTCTTCTTCGCCCTGTCCTGGGGCGTGGTGGTCTGGGTCTTCCTCGGCGAGATGTTCCCGAACAAGATCCGTGCCGCGGCCCTGGGCGTCGCCGCCTCGGCCCAGTGGATCGCCAACTGGGCGATCACGGCGACCTTCCCGAGCCTGTCGGAGTGGAACCTCTCCGGCACGTACGTGATCTACATGATCTTCGCCCTGCTCTCGATCCCCTTCGTGCTCAAGTTCGTGAAGGAGACGAAGGGCAAGGCGTTGGAGGAGATGGGCTAACCCCCCCGCCAGCCTTTCTCCTCACCACGGATCTGCCCCGGCTCCCCGATGGAGCCGGGGCAGCCGCATGTCCGGCGCCCGGCCGGATCAGCCCAGCTGTGGCAGCACCCGCTCCGCAAAGAGGTGCAGCGACCGCCAGCCCTCGTCGACGGGCATCCCGCCGCACAACGGATGCAGGATCAGCGAGTCCGACGCCTCCGCCTTGCCCGCGTAGGCCACGCACTCCTCGGGCGTCAGCACCCGGTACACACCCTCCCGGCGCAGCGCCGCCACATCCGTGGCCGCGGAGCGCACGGCCGAGCGGATGCCGGCGCCCTGCCAGCCCGCGTACGTCCGCGCCTCGTACAGGAAGTGCTCCCCGTAGCGCGCCCAGGCCCGCTCCGGGTCCTCCGCGACGTGCAGCAGCGCCGTACTCGCCGGCGGCTCCATCACCCAGCCCTCGTGGCCGTGCTCGGCGCACTGCCGGTGGTAGTACGCGGTGAGCTCCGGCAGGTGCGCGCTGGGGAAGAACGGCAGCCCGAGGCGGGCCGCGCGCCGCGCCGCCGGGCGTGAGCCGCCGCCCACCAGAAGGAGCGGGTGCGGCTTCGTGGCCGGGCGCGGCGTGACGCGGACCGTGCGCCCCCGGTACGTGAACGGCTCGCCCGTCCAGGCGCTCAGCAGCGTCTCCAGCACCTCGTCCTGGAGCGCGCCGCGCCGCTCCCAGTCCACGCCGTGCGCCGCGTACTCCTCGGGCCGGTAGCCCAGGCCCGCGACGGTCACCAGCCGGCCGCCGCCCAGGAGATCCAGTACGGCCAGGTCCTCGGCCAGCCGCAGCGGGTCGTGCAGCGGCGTGATCAGCGCGGACACCGTGACGGCGACCCGTCGGGTGGCGCCGAGCACGGCACCGGCGAAGGTCAGCGGCGAGGGCATCCAGCCGTTGTCGGTGGCGTGGTGCTCCTCGGTCTGCACCGTCGTGATGCCCAGGTCGTCGGCGTACTTGGCCATCGCGACGGCCGCCTGATAGCGCGCCGCCAGGCCCTCCGGGGTGGGGGCCGGGTCGACCAGATTGAAGCGCAGGACCGTGACGGGCATGACAACGTCCCCTTCGCCGCTGAGGTGGCGAAGGGGACGTTAGCTGATGCTGTGTCAGTTGTGGAGGGGGCGGACGCGGCTACCGCCCGGCCGGTACCGGCTCCGGCTGCGCGTCGCCTTCCGCGGGGGCGTTCTCGCGCGGCGCGGGCAGCACCGCGAAGATCACGGCGGCGACGGCGATCGTGACGGCCCAGCCCAGGCCGTGCGTGCCGAGCCAGGTGCCGGCCAGCGGGCCGGTGAACCAGTCGACCTTGGTCAGGCACAGGCCGAGCGCCAGCGCGACCGTCCACGCGGTCATCGCCTGCCAGCAGAAGCCCGCCTTGTACCAGTACCGGCTGGTGCGGGAGGTGTCCATCAGCGCCTCGGCGTCGTACTTCACCGTGCGCTTGGCGCGGCGCACCATGTCGATCGCGTACACGCCGATCCAGGCCGAGAAGGAGACGCCGAGCAGGGTCAGGAAGGCGATGAACTGGCTGATGAAGCTGGTCGCGACCAGCATCATGAAGCCGCCGCCGACCAGGCTGATGATCGCGTTGACGCTGACCGCGAGCGGCCGGGGCAGCTTGACGCCCATGGTCTGCGCGGTGAAGCCGGCCGAGTACATCGACAGGCTGTTGATCAGGAGCATGCCGATCACGGCGGTGAGCAGGTACGGGACGGCCAGCCAGGTCGGCAGGATGTCACCGAGGAAGGCGACCGGGTCGCTGGCCTTCGCCAGGTCCGGGGTCTTGGAGGTCATGACCGCGCCCATGAGGACCATCGGCACCATGACCAGGCCCGCGCCGGAGACGGTGGCGCCGACGATCTTCTTGCCCGAGGCCGAGCCGGGGAGGTAGCGGGTGAAGTCCGGGCCCGAGGGGACCCAGCTGAGGCCGCCGGCCGCGATGGTGCCGACGCCCGCGATCATCATCGCCGTCGTGCCGGCCTTCTGCGCGAAGACCTCGTGCCAGTCCATCTTCGCGATCAGGTAGACGAGCACCAGCACGCTGAAGATGCCGAAGAGGTACGTCGACCACTTGTTGCAGACGTTGAGGACCTTGCGGCCCATGCCGCTCACCAGGAACGTGACCGCCACGAAGACGAGCAGCGTGACGAGGGTGAGGACCTTGTTGGCCTCGACGCCGAGGAGCAGCTTGAGGATCGTCAGCAGGGCGAACGCGCCGGTCACGGCGTTGATCGTCTCCCAGCCGAAGCGGGCGACCCAGAGGATCATGCCGGGGAAGTAGTTGCCGCGGACGCCGAAGGTGGCGCGCGAGAGCATCAGGCCGGGCGCGCCGCCCCACTTGCCGGAGACCGACAGCAGACCGGTGAGGCCGAAGGAGACCGCCGCGGCGATCACCGCGACGACCAGCACCTGCCAGAAGTTGAGGCGGTTGAAGACCACGAGGGCGGCGCCCATGGTCAGCAGCAGCACGCTGATGTTGGCGGCGACGTAGGTCGAGAAGAGTTCGCGGACCCGTCCGTGGCGTTCACTGTCGGGAACGGGTTCGATTCCGCGGGTCTCTACGGTTCCTTGGGTCTCGGGGGAGGCCGTGGTGTCCATGGTGCAGGTGTCTCTCGTGCGCTGGGGCAGGGGCACCCCCACAGGGGGCAGTCGGCAGCGGCGGTGATGCCTGGCTGCGGGGCGCGGTGGCCGTCGAGGACTCTACGCGCGTTGCGCGGCCATTCCCATCGTACTTTGCACCAACTTCCTGCCGTAAGAGCCGTTGGACCCTCCGACGAGTCACTCGCGTCACACTTTTTGTCGGAGGGCCCAGGCCGTGGACAGATGCGCTGGTCAGGCGGTGGGCTCCGGCATCGGCCGGCGCTGGCCCACGCGGAAGTCGGCCCGGCGGAGGATCTCCTCGGCGTCGTCCACCGGCGGGTAGATCCAGCTCTCGTTGATGGCGCGTTTGCGCGCCTTGGCGTACGCCACCGGTACCTCGCGCAGCGCCCGGTCCCAGCCGCTGGTCAGCACCGCGCCCGCGGCGCCCAGATCGAGGCAGGTGCTATAAGGATCGGTGCTGAACGGCGCCCGGTCCAGCCCCAGCAGATCGGCCGCGGCGTTGTGCCCAGCAAACTTCCCCTGCGGCGTCGCGTGCTGGCAGCTCTGCGTCACGGTGTGACCGTCCTCGGCGGGCGCGGCCGCGGTGTCCCCGGCGGCGTACACCTCCGGCACCCCGCGCACCCGCAGCCAGTCGTCCACCGTCAGTCGCCCCAGCCCGTCGCGCTCGGCGGGGAGCTGCGCGGTGAGGCCGCTCGCCCGGACACCGGCCGTCCACACGGCGGTACGGGACGGGATCGCGCTGCCGTCGGAGAGGTGGACGGCCCGCTCGTCGACGCGCTCGATCGTGACGCCGAGCCGGCGCACCACGCCCAGCTCGTCCAGCGCCCGCTCGATCACCGGCCGGGCCGCCTCGCCGAGCCCGCGCCCGACGACCGCGTCCCGCTCCACCAGGACGATCTCGACCTCGTCCGCGAGGCCGTGCGGCGCGGCGACCGCCCGCAGTCGTCCGGCCAGCTCGGCCGCGGCCTCCACGCCCGTGAACCCGGCGCCGGCCACCACCACCGTGAACCGCCCGGGGCCCGCGGCCGCGTCCGGCAGCGCCTGAAGATGCTTCTCCAGGGCGACGGCCGCGTCCATCGTGTCGATGTCGTGCAGCAGCCCGGCGCCGGGGAAGCGTGGGCGGACCAGCGCACTCCCGGTGGCCAGCACCAGTCGCCGGTACGGGAGCTCGGCGGGCCCCTCGGGGCCGTCGGCGGTGACCACCCGGCGGGCGGTGTCGATACCGGTCGCGGTCGCGGCGATGCGCTGTACGCCGATGGGGCCCAGCACCCGGTCGAGCGGGACCCGGTACGCGGCCGGGTCCGCCTCGTACAGCCGGGGGCGGATCGTGAGGTCGGGGTCCGGGGTGAGCAGCGCGACCGTGGCGGAGGCGTCGTGGCTGCGCAGCAGGCGGGCGGCGCCCGCGGCGGCCCACATCCCGGCGAAGCCGCCGCCCACAATCAGGATGTCCGGCATCCGGATTCTCCTTCCAGTGCCCCGCGGCTCGTTCCGCGGGGTGAATCCGGATAGTACACATCCAGATTCCATTCTGGATAGGCCGACTCCAGGTTCGGGAGCCAGTCCCCGAATCTGTGGCGTGCGGCTCCGGGGGCGGTGCGTGCCCGATACTGAGGGAGTTATGGAAATCGTCATCCTTGCTGTAGTCATCGCTGTGGTCGCGCTCGGCGCGATCAGCGGGCTCGTCGTCAGCAGCCGTCGGAAGAAGCAGCTGCCGCCACCCCCGCCGACCACCCCGTCCGTCACCGCGCCCCCTGCGGAACCGCAGGTCGGTGAGGACGCCGAGACCCCCCGCGACGAGGAACGTCGCACCATCGAAGAAGTGGGCCTGCCGGACTCCGGCGCCACGCTCGTCGAGGAAGCGCCGGTCACCGAGCCGGAGGCGCCCGCCGCGCCCCCGATCGAGGTGCCGGAGCCGACCGCCGGCCGGCTCGTCCGGCTCCGCGCCCGGCTCTCCCGCTCGCAGAACTCCCTGGGCAAGGGCCTGCTCACGCTGCTCTCCCGCGAGCACCTCGACGAGGACACCTGGGAGGAGATCGAGGACACGCTGCTCACCGCGGATGTCGGTGTGCAGCCCACTCAGGAGCTCGTCGAGCGGCTGCGCGAGCGCGTGCGCGTGCTCGGTACCCGCACCCCCGACGAGCTGCGCGCCCTGCTCCGCGAGGAGCTGCTCACCCTCATCGGCACCGAGGCCGACCGCTTCGTGAATACGGCGAACGGCCTGGGTCCGAACGGCGAGGAGATCCCCGGCGTCGTCATGGTCGTCGGCGTCAACGGCACCGGCAAGACGACCACGACCGGCAAGCTCGCCCGCGTCCTGGTCGCCGACGGCAAGTCCGTCGTGCTGGGTGCGGCCGACACCTTCCGCGCCGCCGCTGTCGACCAGCTGCAGACCTGGGGCGACCGGGTCGGCGCCCGCACCGTGCGCGGACCCGAGGAGGGCGACCCGGCGTCGGTCGCCTTCGACTCGGTGAAGGAAGGTATCTCCGAGGGCGCGGACGTCGTACTGATCGACACCGCCGGCCGGCTGCACACCAAGACCGGCCTGATGGACGAGCTGGGCAAGGTCAAGCGGGTCGTGGAGAAGCACGGTCCGGTCGGCGAGGTACTGCTCGTCCTGGACGCCACCACCGGGCAGAACGGCCTGGTGCAGGCCCGCGTCTTCGCCGAGGTCGTGGACATCACCGGCGTCGTGCTGACCAAGCTGGACGGCACGGCCAAGGGCGGCATCATCGTCGCCGTTCAGCGCGAGCTGGGCGTGCCGGTGAAGCTGGTGGGCCTGGGCGAGGGCGCGGACGACCTCGCGCCGTTCGAGCCCGAGGCGTTCGTCGACGCGCTGATCGGCGACTGATCGGAGCGTGGACGGGTTAGCAGCCCGCGTCCGTGGCCCGCGCCGGGCCCCGGCACCGAGACGGAGACACCGAGCCCCGCCGCACATGGAGTGCGACGGGGCTCGGTGCTTGCGCCCGGCGGTACGGCACGGGGATGACGCACCCACCGACCGGACGCGGGGCGGTGGTTTTCGGGCGCGTGTGCGACGGGGCGGGGGCGGAGGGCGGCTGGATCGGAGCGGGGACCCCGGCGAGTCAGGCGCTCACCCGGTGGCATACATAGGCGAGCGTGCCCAGCAGCAGCTTCGCTTCCGGGGGGTGGGCCACGCCGTCCAGCGTCGGCGGCCGCAGCCAGCGCATCGGGCCGAGCCCCGCCAGGTCGCACGGCGGCGCGACGATGTGGTCGCCCGGGCCCAGCGGCCGCAGGTCCAGCGAGGCGTCGTCCCAGCCCATGCGGTACAGCAGCGTCGGCATCCCGGCGGCGGCGCCCGGCGCCACGAAGAACAGCGCCCGCCCGGTCGGGGTGGCGGCCACCGGTCCCAGCGGCAGACCCATCCGTTCGAGGCGCACCAGGGCCGTGCGCCCCGCGGCGGCCGGTACGTCCAGGATGTCGAAGCTGCGGCCGACCGGCAGCAGTACGGAGGCGCCCGGTGTCTCCGCCCAGACCGCGGCCGCCTTCTCCAGTGGTGCGCCGGCGGGCAGCACGTCGGAGAAGGGGAGTGGGTGGGCACCGGGACTGGGGCAGCGCGCCGCCCCGCACGAGCAGGCTGCCCGGCCGTCGCCGCGCCGCACCGCGCGGGCGCCGGGCACGACGTCCCAGCCCCACAGTCCGGTGTACTCCGCCACCGCCGTGGTCTCGGCGGAGCGGACCCGCCGCCTCGCTCCGTGGCGAATGTCGCGAAACTCCCGGATGCCGCCGATCGTGAAGCCCATGCCCCCTCCAACGGGTCCCGCAGGTCAGTGGTTACGTGCCGGAGTGTTGCCGTGACGCTCCGTTGCCAGTCGTGGTCGTCGACGGGGTGACGGAGCGCTGTGGGTTGTGCGGCGTGACACGCGCGCCCTTGAGTGCTCCTCTCCGCCCAACCCTTCTCGACCTGTGTCAAGTCAATCGCGCTGAGCCGCGGAGGAGTTCATTCGAAGGGGTGGCGAATGGTGGCGTTTCCTGGATCGGCCTCGCGGGAGTCGTGATCGTAGGATTACTTTCGGTGCACGAACCGGGAGGGGTATCCGCCACATGGGTATGCCAAAGGCAAGCAGAGTGACCGCTTGGCGGCTTTCCGGCGGCCGGAATCCGTGGTCGGCTGGGGTCACTCCAGGACAGGCGTCGCGAAAGAGCGGCATCCTGTCGGAGGTTCGTGACAGGACGACAGATCCGGATGGGGGCGTTCGAGTTGGGCGGCAACGGCGGCACGTGCGCTGACAAGCGCCCGAACGAGCAGTTGGGTTCGTGGTTCGTGCGCAGCGGTTGGTCCAAGGGCGAGCTCGCCCGCCAGGTCAACCGCCGCGCCCGGCAGCTTGGCGCACACCACATCAGTACCGACACCTCGCGGGTCCGCCGCTGGCTGGACGGCGAGCAGCCCCGGGAGCCGATCCCACGCATCCTGTCGGAGCTGTTCTCCGAGCGCTTCGGCTGCGTCGTGTCCATCGAGGACCTCGGCCTGCGCACGGCGCACCAGTCCCCTTCGGTCTCCGGCGTCGACCTCCCCTGGGCCGGGCCCCAGACGGTCTCCCTCATCAGCGAGTTCTCGCGCAGCGACCTCATGCTGGCGCGGCGCGGCTTCCTCGGGACCTCGCTGGCGCTGTCCGCCGGGCCCGCCCTCATCGAGCCGATGCAGCGCTGGCTGGTGCCCACGCCCACCGGGGCCGCGGACGAGGCCGGGGCCGAGACCGCGCGCCGCCGTGGCAGCCGGCTCTCGCAGCCCGAGCTGGAGCTGCTGGAGTCCACGACCATGATGTTCCGGCAGTGGGACGCCCAGTGCGGCGGCGGACTGCGCCGCAAGGCCGTCGTCGGGCAGCTCCACGAAGTCACCGACCTGCTCCAGGAGTCGCACTCCGAAGCGGTCTCCAAGCGGCTGTTCAAGGTCGCCGCCGAGCTCGCCGAGCTGGCGGGCTGGATGAGCTACGACATCGGTCTGCAGCCCACGGCGCAGAAGTACTTCGTCCTCGCGCTGCACGCGTCCAAGGAGGCCGGCGACAAGCCGCTCGGTTCCTACATCCTCTCCAGTATGAGCCGCCAGATGATCCACCTGGGGCGCCCGGACGACGCCCTGGAGCTGATCCATCTCGCCCAGTACGGCAGCCGTGAAATGGCCACGCCGCGCACGCAGGCCATGCTGTATGCGATGGAGGCCCGCGCGTACGCCGGCATGGGCCAGCCCAGCAAGGTAAAGCGGGCCGTCCGGATGGCGGAGGACACCTTCGCCGACGTGGAGCCCGGCGCGCGGCTGGACCCGGACTGGATCCGCTTCTTCTCCGAGGCCGAGCTGAACGCCGAGAACGCCCACTCGTACCGCGACCTCGCCTACGTCGCGGGCCGCAGCCCCACGTACGCCTCGCTGGCGCACCCGGTCATGGAGCGCGCCGTCGAGCTGTTCGGCAAGGACCCCGAGCACCAGCGCTCGTACGCCCTCAATCTCATCGGCATGGCCACGGTCCACCTGCTGCAACGCGAGCCCGAGCAGTGCGCGGACCTGGCCCACCAGGCAATACCGTTCGCCAAGCAGGTGCGCTCGGAGCGGGTCAACACCCGGCTGCGCAAGACCGTGGACACCGCGGCCCGGGACTTCTCCGAGGTCGCCGAGGTGATCCAGTTGACCGAGGAACTGCAGCACCACCTGCCGGAGACCGCCGCGGAGGCGGTCTAGCGGGCAGGCCCCCGAAAACCCCGGCCGCGATCATGTCCCGTACAGCCCGACTCGGCTCCCCCATCGCCAGGTCTGAGGGCATGATCGCGGTCGGCCCGGGGTTTCGGTGGCCCCCACAGGCGTTCATCAGCGCGTAACACCCCCGTCGCCTTCGTCACTACGGCGAAACACCGGGGCGCTTCGCCGGAAACGGCGCTGCGCCAACCTCGTGGCGAAAGCCGGCCCATCAGCACCACACCCGCACGGGCCGCATCGACGACGAGGAGACGCCGATGCCCCCAGGCATCCTGACGAACGCAGTGAGCCTCTCGGCCGAAAAAGTCGAGCTGAGCCCGGCCAATACCGGATTCATGCTGATCGCCACCGCCCTGGTGATGGTGATGACCCCCGCGCTCGCGTTCTTCTACGGCGGCATGGTCCGCGTGAAGAGCGTCCTGAACATGCTGATGATGAGTTTCATCAGCCTCGGTCTGGTGACCGTCCTGTGGGTGCTGTACGGCTTCAGCCTCGCCTTCGGCACCGACCACGGCTCGGTCATCGGCTGGTCCGGTGACTACCTCGGCCTCAGCGGCATCGGCCTCACCGAGCTCTGGGACGGCTACAGCATCCCGGTCTACGTCTTCGCGGCCTTCCAGCTGATGTTCGCGATCCTCACCCCCGCGCTGATCAGCGGCGCCCTCGCGGACCGCGTGAAGTTCTCCGCCTGGGCCCTCTTCATCGTCCTGTGGGTGACGGTCGTGTACTTCCCCGTCGCCCACTGGGTGTGGGGCGCCGGCGGCTGGCTCTTCGAGCTCGGCGTGATCGACTTCGCGGGCGGTACGGCCGTCCACATCAACGCCGGCGCCGCGGCGCTGGGCGTCCTCTTCGTCGTCGGCAAGCGGATCGGCTTCAAGAAGGACCCGATGCGGCCGCACAGCCTGCCGCTGGTCATGCTCGGCGCGGGCCTGCTGTGGTTCGGCTGGTTCGGCTTCAACGCCGGCTCCTGGCTCGGCAACGACGACGGCGTGGGCGCGGTCGCCTTCCTGAACACCCAGGTCGCCACGGGCGCCGCGATGCTCGGCTGGCTCGCGTACGAGAAGCTGCGGCACGGTTCGTTCACCACGCTCGGCGCCGCCTCCGGCGCGGTGGCCGGCCTGGTCGCGATCACCCCGGCCTGCGGCTCGGTCAGCCCCCTCGGCGCCATCGCGATCGGCATCATCGCCGGCGTCCTGTGCGCCATGGCCGTCGGCCTGAAGTACAGGTTCAACTACGACGACTCCCTCGACGTCGTCGGCGTCCACCTCGTCGGCGGTGTCGTCGGCTCCCTGCTCATCGGCTTCTTCGCCACCGGCGGCGTGCAGAGCGACGCGAAGGGCCTCTTCTACGGCGGCGGCCTGGCCCAGCTCGGCAAGCAGTCCGTCGGCGTGGTCTGCGTCCTGCTCTACTCCCTCGTGATCAGCTTCATCCTTGCCAAGGTCGTCGACCTGGTGATGGGCTTCCGGGTCAGCGAGGACGAGGAGCTGGCGGGCGTGGACCAGGCCGCCCACGCGGAGACGGCGTACGACTACGGCGGCACCGGCGGCGGCACGGCCCTGGCCCGTACGGCGGCGCCGGCCCCGGGCTCCGGCTCGGGCTCCGGTGACACTCCGGCTCAGGAAGCCGAGGAAAGCACGGCTCCGGCCTCGCAGGCAGGATCATCGGATCAGGCCCAGGGCGGGACTCCGGGCAAGGCGAAGAAGGTGGACGCGTGAAGCTCATCACGGCAGTAATCAAGCCGCACCGGCTCGACGAGGTGAAGGAGGCCCTGCAGGCATTCGGTGTGCACGGCCTGACCGTCACCGAGGCCAGTGGATACGGTCGGCAGCGCGGCCACACGGAGGTGTACCGCGGCGCCGAGTACACCGTGGACCTCGTCCCCAAGATCCGTATCGAGGTCCTGGTCGAGGACGCCGACGCCGAACAGCTGGTCGAGGTCGTCGTCAAGGCCGCCCGCACCGGCAAGATCGGCGACGGCAAGGTCTGGAGCGTCCCGGTCGACGAGGCGGTCCGTGTCCGCACGGGGGAGCGGGGACCGGACGCGCTCTGACGCCCGCTTGAGCGCTCTTCCTTTGCGGCGTCCCCCTCGGCCGGTGGCCGAGGGGGACGGGCGGTTCGGGGACCGGCTGCTCGACATGTGTCCTCGACGGAAGTGCCCGGTGGAAGTACCTGGTGGAAGTGGCGGGTGGGTACGGGGGGACGGGTGCC
>NZ_NHSG01000200.1:0-5182 GCF_020024005.1 Streptomyces purpurogeneiscleroticus | reverse complement strand
CTGCGGGTCCGCGGGCGCGGCGGGTGGTGCGGCGGCGTCCGGCGGCGGGCTCGGTGCCGGGCGGGGTGCGGCGTGCGGTGCTGGTCATGATTTCCCCCTTGGTACTGCTGGTGAGCGGGTCCGGGCCGGTGGCCCGGGCTCGTGTGTCGTCATCGCTGGCGACTCATTGCTCACTGAGCGTAAGCGGGGGGTCTGACAATGGCGTGCGTGAGCCGCCGGAATCGCCCGTGACCAGGCATTTCCGGCGGCTCTTGATCACTTGGCGCGGTCGGCGGCGATCCGCTCGTAGAACCGGAGGAGTTCGAGATTGTCGACGGAGCCGGGGTTGACGGCCTTTTCCAGCGGGGTGCCCTGGAGGAGGCGCTTGACGGGGACTTCGATGCGCTTGCCGGTGAGGGTGTGCGGTACGCCGGGGGCTTCGATGATGTCGTCGGGGACGTGGCGCGGCGAGAGCTGGGTGCGGATGGTCTGCTTGATGCGGTCGCGCAGGTCGTCGTCGAGGGTGGCGCCTTCGGCGAGGTGCACGAAGAGCGGCATCCAGTAGCCGCCGTCGGGGAGTTCGAGGCCGATGACGAGGGATTCGCGGATTTCGGGGAGTCGTTCGACGGCTTCGTAGATGTCGGCGGAGCCCATGCGGACGCCCTGGCGGTTGAGGGTGGAGTCGGAGCGGCCGTGGATGACGACGGTGCCGCGTGCGGTGCGGGTGATCCAGTCACCGTGCCGCCAGACGCCGGGGTACATCTCGAAGTAGCTGTCCCGGTAACGGCTGCCGTCGGGGTCGTTCCAGAAGCGGATCGGCATGGAGGGCAGCGGGTTGGTGACGACGAGCTCGCCGACCTCGTCGGTGAGGGGCTTGCCCTGGGGGTCCCATGCCTGGACGTCGGTGGCGAGGCAGGGGGCCTGGAGTTCGCCGATGTACACCGGGAGGGTGGGTACGGCGCCGGCGAAGCAGCTGCAGACGTCGGTGCCGCCGCTGACGGAGGCGATCCAGAGGTCTTCGGCGACTTCGTCGTGCAGCCAGCGGAAGCCGTCGGGGGGCAGCGGGGAGCCGGTGGTGGCGACGCACTTGACGCGGGAGAGGTCGTAGTCGCGTCCGGGGTGGACGCCGGCCTTGGCGCAGGCCATGACGTACGCGGCGGAGGTGCCGAAGAGCGTGGCGCCGGTGCGTTCGGCGATGCCCCACTGGGCGCCGGTGTCGGGGAAGCCGGGGCTGCCGTCGTACAGGACGATCGTGGAGCCCACGAGGAGGCCGGCGGCGAGGAAGTTCCACATCATCCAGCCGGTGGAGGTGTACCAGAAGAAGCGGTCCTCGGGGCCGAGGTCGCAGTGGAGGCCGGCCTGCTTGAGGTGTTCGAGGAGGATGCCGCCCTGGGACTGGACGATGGCCTTGGGGAGGCCGGTGGTGCCGGAGGAGTACAGGACCCACAGGGGGTGGTCGAACGGCACCTGTTCGAAGACCGGCTCTTCGTCCCGGGAGACGACGTCGTCCCAGTCGAGCGCGCCTTCGGGGGCCTCGGTGCCGAGGAGCGGGATGTGCACGACGGCGGTGAGGCTGGGGAGTTCGGCGCGCAGCTCGGCCACTGTGGCGCGGCGGTCGTGCTCCTTGCCGCCGTAGCGGTAGCCGTCGACGGTGAACAGGACGACCGGTTCGACCTGCTGGAAGCGGTCCAGGACGCTGCGGGCGCCGAAGTCGGGGGCGCAGGAGGTCCAGACGGCGCCGACGGCGGCGGAGGCCAGGAGGGCGACGACGGCCTGCGGGATGTTCGGTACGTAGCCGCTGACGCGGTCGCCGGGGCGGACGCCGAGGCGGCGGAGTTCGGCGGCCAGCGAGCCGACCTGGGCGCGGAGTTCGGCCCAGGTGACGGGGGTGGGTTCGTGGCTCTCGTCGACGTGCAGAAGGGCGGGGTCGGCGGCCCTGGCGGGGTCCTCGCCGGCGCGCAGGGCGTGCTCGGCGTAGTTGAAGGTGGCGCCGGGGAACCAGCGGGCGCCGGGCATCGTGGCGTCGGCGAGCACGGTGTCGTACGGGGTGCTGAAGCGGACGTCGAACCATTCGGCGGTGGCGCGCCAGAAGGTGCTCAGCTCTTCGACGGACCAGCGGTGCAGTGCGGCGTAGCTCGCGGCGGGGTCACCGGGGGTGGCGGCGGGCGCGCCGTGGTGGGTGGCGGCCCACTCCTGGAAGCGGGTGACCTGTGCTCCGGCGATACGGTCCGCGCCGGGCTGCCACAGGGGCTCCGGGTGGGGTGCGGGCTGCGGTGCGGTGGTCATCATGCGGCTCCCGGGCTGTACACGGTTGGTGTGCCGGTCCGTGCGCTGCGGTGGGCGGTGCCGCCGGCCGTCCCGGGCCGGCGGTGCCCGACGCGTCCGTAAGGGTGCGCAGGACACGACTGGTCAGGACGATGCCACGTGATCGACTCCCGCACCAGGGTGGGCACCCCACATTCGGGGGGAGGGGTATGTGGCGCGACCACGGTGTGAAGGGCGTGTTCGAAGGCGGGCCGCTGCTTCCGGAGCGCGGGGTCTCTTTTGGGGACACAGCAGGTCAAGGCAGGTGAACGGAAGCTGAACGATGCCTTCATCGGCGTGTGTCGGTGGCAGGCTGACGGTATGGACGGGCGGGATCTGGTGCGGTCGGCACGGACGGTCAGGGCGGTGGGCGCCACGCAGGGTTGGTTGTCGGTGCGGTCGGCGCTGCGCCGGAGGCGGGCGGACGCGGCCGGGCTGCCACCACGGGGTGCGGAGCGGGCACGCGTACCGGGCACGGCGGTGGGGGCGGAGCCGCAGCCCGGTGGCGGCGTGGTCCGGTTCGCGCGGTCTTCACTGCGCATTCGGGTGACGGCGGGCGGCGCGGTGTTCTGCGGCTGGGACGGGGCGGCGCCGGAGCCGTCGTACGCGCTGGTGGGGACGGGCCCTGAGGCGGACGGCCGGGCGGAGCTGGAGCCGGACACCGAGGGTGGCTGGCGTGTGGTGTCGGAGCGGGTGACGGTCGCGGTGTCGCGGCACGGCGCGGTGGAGATACGAACGCCGGGCGGGGTGGTGCTGCGCCGGGAGCTGCCGCCACGGTGGTGGGACCGGGTACCGGAGGGGGGATCGGGGTCCGATGCCACGCCCGAGGGCGGCCCGGACGAGGGGGCTGCGTCCGAGGAAGGCGCGCGGGTCGGGGCGTACGGGGAGTCGCGGTGGGTGCAGCGCTCCGAGGTGGCAGCGGACGCGCGGTTCTTCGGGCTGGGCGGCCGCGCCAACGGGCCGCGGCTGCGGGACGGCACGTACCGGCTGTGGAACACCGATCCCGGGGGCGCGTTCGGGCCGGGCGACGATCCGCTGTCGCTGACCATGCCGGTGCAGCTGGTCGTCGCGGACGCGGGTACGCATCTGGTCTTCCACGACAACTCCTGGGACGGGCGGGTCACGCTGCACGAGGGCGAGGAGGGCCGGGGCTCGGGGCACGACCGGGCCGGTTCCTGCGAGATTCGGATGGACGGCGGTCCGCTGCGCTACTGGGTGCTGACGGGGACGCCTGCCCGGGTGCTGCACGGGTGGGCATCGCTCACGGGGGCGCCCGCGCTGCCGCCGCGCTGGGCTCTCGGGCATCAGCACTCCCGGTTCGGTTTCGGTGATGCCACGGAGGTGCGGCGGGTGGCCGCCGGTTACCGTGCGCGCGGTGTGCCGCTGACGGCGCTCCATCTGGACATCGATCACTTTGACGGCCATCGGGTGTTCACGGTGGACCGCACCCGCTTCCCCGACCTGCCGGGGCTCGCCTCGGAGCTGCGGCAGGAGGGGGTGCGGCTGGTGTCGATCGTCGATCCCGGGGTGAAGGCGGAGCCGGGGAACGCGGTGTACGAGAGCGGGGCGGCGGCCGACGCGTTCGTACGGGAGGCGCGTGGGCGCGAGGTACGGGGCGCGGTGTGGCCGGGTGAGGCGGTGTTCCCCGACTTCACGGATGCCCGGGTGCGCAAGTGGTGGGGCGGGCTGTACGCGGAGCGGCTGGCGCAGGGGTTCGCGGGCGTGTGGCACGACATGAACGAGCCGTCCTCCTTCGCGGCGTTCGGGGATCCGACACTCCCCCGGTCCGCGCGGCACACCTTGGAGGGCCGGGGCGGGGACCACCGGGAGGCGCACAACGTCTACGGGCTGGCGATGGCGCGTGCCGGCTATGAAGGGCTGTGCGAGCTGCGCCCGGAGGAGCGGCCGTTCCTCTTCTCGCGCTCCGGGTGGGCCGGGCTGCAGCGCTACGGGGGCACGTGGTCCGGGGACGTGGCGTCCGGATGGCCGGGGCTGCGGGCCTCGTTGTCGCTGGTGCTGGGTCTGGGACTGTGCGGCGTTCCGTACAGCGGTCCGGACATCGGGGGCTATTCGGGGGTGCCGTCGGGCGAGCTGTACCTGCGGTGGTTCCAGCTGGGCGCGTACCTGCCGCTGTTCCGTACGCACTGTGCGCACGACGCAGGGCGCCGGGAGCCGTGGGAGTTCGGGGACGAGGTCCTGGAGCACGCGCGTGCGGCGGCTCTCGAACGCAAGCGGCTGCTCCCCTACGTGTACACGCTGGGGCACCTGGCCCGGCTGACCGGCGCTCCGTATGTGCGCCCACTTTGGTGGGCCACGCCCCGCGACCGGGCGCTGCGCGACTGCGAGGACGCGTTCCTGCTGGGTGACGCGCTGCTGGTGGCGCCGGTGCTGGAGGCGGGGACGCGGCGGCGGACCGTGCGGCTGCCGCGCGGGCGGTGGTACGACACGGCGACCGGCGAGGCGTACGACGGGCCGGGGCAGGTGACGGTCGAGGCGCCGCTCGCGCGGATTCCGGTGCTGGCACGGGCGGGTTCGGTACTGCCGGTGGCGGGCGCGGACGGCGGCATCGAGCTGGAGGTCTGGGCGCCGGCTCCGGGGCGCACGGGCGGCGGAATTGTCGTACCGGATTCCGGGGACGGTTGGGAGCGCCCGCGCGTTGAACGGATGGAGTCGCGGCTGGAGGCGGGACGCGTGGTGGTGAGCCGGGCGGACGGGGAGCCCGTTGAGTACGGGGTGCGGGTCCGCGGAGGCGGGTCCGGAGAGGCGGTCTGAGAAGCCGGTACGGGCGGGACTTCTGGGCCGGCTTCGGGGTTGCGGGGCGCGGTGTTCGACCAGCCGGAGACTGCGCGGGCCGCGCCGGCGGGGCTGGAGGTGAGCGGGGGCCGTCCGGCAGGGCGGT
>NZ_NHSG01000199.1:0-14409 GCF_020024005.1 Streptomyces purpurogeneiscleroticus | reverse complement strand
CGATGGTGCAGCCGGTGTGGAAGGCGGTCTGATAGGCGTCATCGCCGATGAGGCGGCGGGCCGTCTTTTCGCACGCGGTGCGGGCTGCGATGAGTTCCGGTGAGCCCAGTTGGGGGGTGCCGACGGTCTGCCAGATCTGGTCCGCCAGGCCGAGAATGCGGGCGCCATGCTCGGCGTGCCCGGAGGCGATGGTCGCGGAGGCGAGTAGGTCGACGGTGATGGCGATGCCGGTGCTGTCGTGCAGGCGGTGTTTTCCGGCAATGGCGCTGCGGGCGTGGGCGGCGGCTTCCTCGGGCCGTTCCCGTCCCTGGGCGGCCAGGGCGCAGATGTAGTCGCCGTAGGTGCGTACCCAGGTCTCGCCGCGCCCGGCGCACTCGTCGCGTCCGGCCGCGGCAGTCGCCGCGGCCTCGGCGAACCGGCCGAGGTGGACGAAGGCGTAGGCGCGGGTCATCCAGGCCAGGATCCAGGCGGCGTCGTACCGCCCGGCTGTCGGCCGGGTGTGCAGCGTCGCGTCGAGCATCTCCACGGCCGGGGCCGGCCGGCCGCTCAGTGCGAGACTGGCGGCTGTCAGGAAGGCCGCGGCGACCGGTGCGGTCTCGTCGGCCTCCGTTGCCACGGCCCTGCGGAAGGCGTCGGCGTAGCGGAGGCTGGTCTCGGTGTCGCCCTGGCCGTAGGCGGCCATTCCGCAGGCCCACAGGGCCTTGGCGCGGACCGGTCCGGGCGCCGTTTCCGGCGCCAGTGCCCGCTGCAGGTAGTGCTGCCCATCCTTGCCGAAGCCGCAGGCGTGCCAGAAGAACCACAGCGTCCCGCCGAGCTCCAGCGCGGCCGGTGGGTCTTCCTCGGCGAGGCAGTGGTCGAATGCGGCACGGAGGTTGGCGTGTTCGGCGACCATCCGCTCGTACCAGGTGATCTGGTCGGGTCCCATCCAGGCGTCCTCCGCCTGGTGGGCCAGGTGCAGGTAGTGGGTGAGGTGTCGGTGCCGCACTGCCCGTTCCTCGCCCAGGCTGCGCAGCCAGTGGGCGCCGTATTCGCGCAGGGTGTCCAGCATTCGGTACCGCTCCTCGGCCCCGGTGGGTACCCAGGTCAGGATCGACTTTTCCACCAGGGCGGTCAGCAGGTGCGGGACCTGGTGGGCGGGCAGGTGCTCGTCGGCCAGCACCTGGCGCGCCGCGGCGGTGCCGATGGTGCCGGCGAAGACCGACAGCCGTGCCCAGGCCAGGCGTTCGGCCGGGGTGCACAGCTCGTGACTCCAGCCGATCGCGGTGCGCAGCGCCTGGTGCCAGGGCGGGGTGGCGTCTGAGTCCTCGCCGTCGGTGTTGCCGAGGATGGCGTAGCGGTCGTCCAGCCGCTTGTTCAGCTCGGCCGGGGGCATCTCGCGCAGGCGGGCCGCGGCCAGTTCCAGGGCGAGGGGCAGTCCTTCCAGGCGGCGGCACAGGGCGGCCAGTTCGGTGCGGTTGGCGTCGGTGATGGCGAAGCCGGGCACGGTCTGGGTGGCCCGGTCGGCCAGCAGCACCACCGCGTCCGCCGCCTCGTCGGCGTCGGTCTTGGGGAGCGGGAGCGGGTCGAGGCTGAGCATCTCCTCAAGGTGCAGGCCGAGCGGGCGGCGGCTGGTGGTCAGGATCCGCAGGCCCGGCGCGACGGTCAGCAGCGTCGCCGCCATCTCCCGGCAGTCCTGGAGGAGGTGTTCGCAGGTGTCCCACACCAGTAGCAACTGCCGGACCGCGAGGTATTCGGCCACCACTTCGATCATCGGCCGGGTGGTCTGGTCGGCCAGCGGCAACACCTCGGCGATCGCGTACGGCAGCGCGCTGCCGTCGCGCAGCGGGGACAGTTCCACCCACCATGCCCCGTCCGTG
Source organism: Streptomyces purpurogeneiscleroticus (assembly GCF_020024005.1). Taxonomy (NCBI): domain Bacteria; kingdom Bacillati; phylum Actinomycetota; class Actinomycetes; order Kitasatosporales; family Streptomycetaceae; genus Streptomyces; species Streptomyces purpurogeneiscleroticus. The sequence goes on along the minus strand of NZ_NHSG01000199.1, from coordinate 12,553 downwards.
AAGCCCGGCTGCAGCTCGGTCGCTGCCCGCTGCGCCAGCCGGGTCTTGCCCACGCCCCCGACCCCGGTCACGGTCACCAGCCGCGACCGCCCGCACAGCCGGGCCACCTCCTCCAGCTCCGCCCGCCGTCCGACCAGCCGGCTGGTTTCGTCGGGCAGGTTGCCCACCCGCCGCTCTGCTTTCATCGCGACCACCTCCCTTCCGCTCCCCGCGGTCGTTGCGTCTGCGGGTCTCGGTGGTAGCAGAGGGCCGGGCCCCTCCGCAGGGCTTCGGCCGTTTCGCCGCGGTTTCGCCCCGGGAGTGGGAAAGTGCTGTCTGCCTGCTTGCTTGCCCGCAACGGCGGACAAGCAGGGGCTCAGCCCGTGCCGCTCATCCCGCCAGACTTGCCGCCGGTGTGCAGCACCGTCAGCACGACCTTGGCGATCGGTTTTCTTCCGAGCAGCACGTGTAGATGCTGCGCTGCGGCGGTGCAGCCCGCCTCTGCCTGCCCGCGCGGCCGCCGCCTGGCGCGCCGCTGCCGACTTCTCATCGCCCGGCTGCGGGCGGTGCTGTGGCGGTGCGTGACGCTCTTCGGTGTCGACTTCGGCAAGGGCTTCGCTTACACCATCGGTGCGACCGCCGCCACGGGTGTGGTGCTGCTCGTCCTCAGCGTCGCACTGGATGAGCCTCTCACCGAGCTGATACGCGCGCACCTGGGGCTGTGACGGCCGGTCCGGCGGTCACGGTGGTGGCCGCCGGCACAGTCAGCTTGCGAATGAAATGGCCAGGGCGGCGGTTACTGACGGAGCAGCGGCGCGATGACGGCGGCGTACGCCATCGCTCCGGCGATGGCGACCTGCAGCGGCGTGGCCAGCCGCGGAAAGCGGAGTCCGAGTTCGGCGAGTTGGGCGAGCTGGTGGTCGATGAGCTTGGCGCGGCCGACGACCGTCACAACAAAGACCAGCAGGACGCGGTCCGATTCGCCGGACGGCTGAGCAGCAGCAAGCGCCACCAGCAGCTGCTGGGTAGAAGCGGCCGTGGGGGTAGCAGGCATGGCTGTTCCTTCACTCGTAGAGGTGTGCCGGCCCCGAGGCGCCTTCGGGAGTGGCGTCACCTTGGAACGGGAAGTACTTAGCCCCGCAACTCCTGCTTTTCCTGCAGGTCACAGCGCTACAGCCCACCTACGGGCACGCGGCTAGCACGCCCCGGGGCTAGCCGCGCAACCCACCACGGAAAGACGTCGCCAAGTTCATCAGCGCGCGGCGCTGTTCAGCTTCACAGGCGATCTTCTGCGCGAGTATCTCGTGGTCGACGCATGGGGCGACGACGGCCAGGACTCGGATAGCTGAAGGCCAGACTTACTTCCTGCTGAGTAGCTGTGTCATATGCCTTGATCGGTGACGGTCTGTGGCGGATGGGCAGATTCCTTCGCCTTGGGGTCGGGGAGACGGCGCGCTGTGCCGCCGTACCGGTGGTCTCTGGATCCTCCGCGTGACCACGGCCTCGGGTGGGCGTTGTGGACGTGCGTGACAGAGAGACACGCAGCACGAGACGTGCTGCCTTTGGGGGCACCACCGGTGGCAGTCGGACCGGCAGACGGCCACGCGGATATGGCGCAGGCGCAGGAGTTCATCCGCCAGTTCCACGCCGAGCGCCCGGAGCAGGGTGATCCGGAGCTCCGTCTGCGCCAGGTACGTGCGGAGATCGACCGCGCAGGCACCTACACGCACACCACGGCGGAGCTGGAGTTCGGGGCGCGGGTGGCGTGGCGGAACGCGGCACGCTGTATCGGCCGGTTCTACTGGCGCAGCCTGGTGGTGCGGGACATGCGGCGTCTCACCACCCCGCAGGAGATCGCCGAGGGGTGCTGGGGGCATCTGCGGCAGGCGCACAATGGTGGTCGCATCCATCCCACGCTGACCGTCTTCGCGCCCGACCGTCCCGGGCGTCCGGGTGCTCGGCTGCTCAACCAGCAGATCGCCTCCTACGCGGGGCATTGCCGTTCCGACGGCACCTGCGTCGGTGAGTCCCGCAATGCCGACCTGACCGGGCTGGCCAAGCGGTGGGGCTGGGCTCCGCCCGGGGGGGGGCGCGAGGGGCGGTTCGATATTCTGCCGCTGATGGTGCAGACGGCACCCGAGGCCCGGCCGCACCTGTTCGATGTGCCGACGGACGCGGTGCGCGAGGTTTCCCTGGTCCACCCGGACTTCGCCTGGTTCGGTGAGCTGGGGCTGCGCTGGTACACGATCATCGCGATCTGTAACCAGGACCTGGAGGTCGGCGGCATCACCTACCCGGCCGCCCCGCAGAACGGCTGGTTCGTCGGCACCACCATCGGCCGCCCGCTCACCGACACCGATCGCTACAACCTGCTGCCCGAGGTCGCCGGTCGCATGGGCCTGGACACCTCCCGCGACGACACCCTGTGGAAGGACCGCGCCGCCGTCGAGATCAACCTCGCCGTTCTCCACTCCTTCCACGCCGCCGGGGTCTCCGTCACCGATCACCACACCGAGGCCCGGCGCTTCCTCGCGCACGTCGCACGCGAACACGCCGCGGGCCGCCCCGTCCCGGCCGACTGGAGCTGGATCGTCCCGCCGATCTCCGGCTCCACCACCCCGGTCTTCCACCGCTACTACGACCCCGTCGCCCCTGCCCTGCGCCCCGCCTTCCTGCACCGCGAGCCCTGGCCCACCTACTTCTAGGAGCCCCGCCATGACCCGGGCAACGCCCCTCCTCGACGCCGGCCTGTCCACGTACGCACTGGAGCACAGCAGCCCCGAGGATCCGCTCCTGCGAGAGCTGAGCGAACAGACGGCCCGCGCCCTCGGCCCTACCGCGGTCATGCAGATCGGCGCCGACCAGGGCACCTTCATGACGCTGCTCGCCCAGGCCACCGGGGCCCAGTACGCGCTGGAGGTCGGCACGTTCACCGGCTACTCGGCGCTGTGCCTCGCCCGCGGCCTGGCCGGGCCCGCCCCACGCCTGATCTGCTGTGACATCAGCAAGGACTACACCGACATCGGCCGCCCCTACTGGGAGCGGGCCGGCGTCGCCGACCGCATCGACCTGCGCATCGCCCCGGCCCTGGACACGCTGCGCTCCCTTGCTCCCGACCCCTTCCTCGACCTGTCCTTCATCGACGCCGACAAGGGGAGCTACATCGACTACTGGAACGAGATCGTCCCGCGCACCCGTCCCGGCGGGCTCATCCTGGTCGACAACACCTTCGCCTACGGAGGCGTCCTGGACCCCACCGACCCCGGCCTGGCCCGCCCCGGCTGTGACCCGGCCGCCGTGCACGCCTTCAACGCACACGCCGTCCATGACCCGCGCGTGGACCTGGTCATGCTGCCCATCTGCGACGGGCTCACCCTGGCCAGGAAGTAACCGACCGCGTGACAGCGGCAGCGACCGGGGCCCGGGGCGCGGCTCAGCAACCGCCGTGGCCTTCCGGCCGCAGAGCACCGTGAGGCGATCAAGCCTGGTCGCAGCGCGGGTCAGCTTGAATGTCATCGACACCGCATGGCAGGACTGAGGGCGCGGCTACGCCGCCGCGCACCGGTACGCTAGCGCCAAGGGCACCTACGGGTGCCCTGCGACCACAAGCAAGAGGCGTATGCACTGGGGCAATGAATCGCCGAGCAGCGGCGCGTCTACGGGCCGGGCAGCAGCACAACCGGGCGCCCGGGCCGCAGAAGGCGGACCACCACGAGGTCGCCGGCCTCCGGCGAGCCCGCCCCCGGCACCGAGGATCCCGGGGACCGGCTGCAGTACGCGTGGGGCCGACACGATGCCGAGGACGCGCTCACGCTCGAGGACGCCCCGGAGCGGCTGTTCACCGAGGCGTGCCTGCACGGGCTGAGCGCCCGGCCAAGCGACGACGTCGACTCCCTGGACAACTGCCTGCCGCCCCGCATCGCTCAGATGGCCCGGAAGGTCGCCGAGGTGCTGGAGGAACCGCAGCCGGCTCCCGCGTGACATCGAACAGACCCACCGAGATTGGGCTGAACTAAGGGCATGGAGCCGGGAGCCTGCCAGGGACGCAGGCACCCGGCGCCGTCAGCTGGTGGGCAGGCCGGGGAGGACGACTCCCGCGTAGGCGCCAGGACGCTGCCCAGCGCGCCGCTGAGCACTGGCGAGTTGAGGATGGCGACTGCCTGAGTGCCCACCGCTCCAGACGGCCAGGATCGGGGTCCTCGTCGGTGGCCTCGTTCTCCATGCGGTCTGCCAGGGCGGTAATCTCTTCGGCGTCCCCCTCGGGGAGGTCGAGGATCGGTGCAGCCAGGCGCGGACAGCCGCCTCTCCGCCTGCCCGGGCGGGCGGAGAGCAGGTCTGGTTTCTCTCACGCGAGGGTGTACTCAACGGTGGTGTTGCCACACCCGTGGGCGTACTGCCGCAGCGTGTCCTGTTCGCTACGGTCGGCGGTCAGCTCCCAACGCAGTTCGGTGGAGACCCAGTCCGAGAGGTAGGTGCGCCTCCGGCTGGTGCCGGAGGCCGTTCGCTGCGGGATCATCGGCGTGGTGCCGAGTGCGGGTCGGCTCAGCTGATCGCGTTCAGCATCGCCTCTTCGACGTGGTCGGCGGCGTTGCGGTGGCCGAGGGCGTTGGGGTGCACGAAGGACAGCTGGTCGGGAAGGGTGACAAAGCCTTCCATCCACTTGGTGTCGTCGCAGACGCTGTGCTCCTGGGAGGAGGTGTAGAGGTCGACGAAGCCGGCGGCTTCCTGGGTGCCGGTCGAGTCCTCGATGGTCTTGTTGAGGGGCTCCAGGACGTCGGTGCGCAGCCAGGCCAGGTCGCCCTGGGTGATGGTGCCGAACTGCGTCAGGTCGCCGTAGTTGCACTTGGCGGTGTTCTGAGGGATGACCGTGGGGTAGCCGACGGTCAGAATTTTCGCCTGCGGGGCGCGCTCGTGGAGCACGGCGAGCATCCGGTCGTACTCCCGGCTCGCCTTGTCCAAGCGGGTCTGGAGGCCGGCGCCCAGGGCGTCCTTGCACGGGGTGCCCATGCCGTCGCTTTCGCCGCCCAGCTGCGGGCACTTGGCGAGGATGTCGGCGAAGCCGAGGGTGTTGCCGCCCACGCCAACGGTGATGACGTCGGTGTCGGGGCCCACCGCCTCGGACTGAGGGGGCACCGCGGGGAAGGGGTAGTCCGGGTCCTCGGAGACGGGCGGCAGGTGACGGCCGATCGGCTCCTGGGCCTGGTCGGTGACGTTCTCGATGGTGGCGGCGCCGCAGCTGACGTTGGTCAGGTCGAAGAGACCGCCGAGGTCGCGGTCGATGACCTGGGGGTAGGACCGGTCGGTGCGCTCGCAGCCGTCGCGCGGGATTTCGAAGGTGTTGCCCGCGGCCCGGATGACCCCGGCGGTGTAGGAGTCCCCCAGGGCGACCCACTGCTGATCCTCGGCCGCGGCGGCGGGGTGCGCCCCGGCGAACTGCGCGGGGACAAGAGCGCCGGCGGCGAGAGCTGCGGCCGAGCCGAGCAGGGCCAGACGAGTGCGGAAGCGTGCCACAAATCCTCCATGGATACGGTGTTGGCGTCGCTTCGACCGTAAAGAGACCATCACTAAACGCACTAGATCCAATACCGACAGTCATCAAAGCCTGCGGAGGTTCGCCTCTGTAGGTGACGGAGGTTCAGCATCCCGACCACTCGCCCCCTACAGGCGACCGCTCCTGTGCGGAACTTGCGCAGCACAGGGAAGGTCTTGATCGACTGCGGGATGCCGCTGGCCACACGTCCCCTCGATGGCTGTCTTGTTCTCGATCACCTCCTCACACGCGCATGGCCATGCCTGCGGCCGCGAGAGACGTCGAGAAGCACCCGCCACCTGTGAGGGAGACACACCCCAGAGTGCGTTGATCAGTCGATCGGACATGCCTGTCCGACTGATCAACGCATCAAAGAGACACGCTCCAGCCCCTGGCCCCGCGCGGCCGCCCATCGCCGTCAGCCAGCTGCCGGCCCGTTGCCCCGCCCACACCGCGGACGTCAGCCGGATCGGGATCCGCACGCGGGCGGCGCAGTTGGAGGGTGTCGCCAGCGGCCGGCGCCGTCCAGCGCGACGTCGGCGTCGATCTCGGTGACCAGCTCGGGGAGGACGAGGTCGACGTGGAGGGTGTCGTCCGTACCCCAGCCTGCGCTGAAGGTGCGGCCGGTCCAGGGGTACTCGGGCCCGGCCGGGGTCGGCTGCGCGGCCAGGTCCCGAGGCCAGCGGCCAGCTGCGTGGTGCGGCCGACGTACCGCAGCCGACCGGCCGCATCGAAGCGGCCGAGCAGCAGCGTGCCGGGGCGGCGCAGAAAGCCAGTGACGGCCCCGACGATGGCCTCGGTGAACTCCCGAACGCCGTACTTCCGCCACCCGCCCGCCCGCTTGCCCGGGAGATACGGCTGCTGCTGCCGCTTGAACACCACGCCCTCGATGCCGACGGCCGACCACGACAGCCATTGCCGCGCCGTCGCTTCGTCGGTGGTCATCGGGCACAGCGTCCACGGCGGCCCGAGCCCGTACTCGGCGAAGAGCGCCTCCAGGGCAGCGCGGCGTTCGACGTACGTGCGGGCGGTGAGGTCGACGTCCTGGGCCACGAAGTGGGCCGGGTGCTGCTCGGCGAGGCGCGCAGCGGTGGCCGGGCGGCGGTTCAGCCGCCGCGTCAGGTACTCGAAGGCGAGGCGGACGTCGGCCCCGATGACCAGTTCGCCGTCCAGGACGACGTCGTATGGCAGCTGCGCGGCCGCGGCGACCAGCTCGGGGAAGCCGGGCGTGAGGGCGGTGCCGTGCCGGGAACACAGCAGCGTCTGCTCCTGGTCGTGGGCGAGCAGGACGCGGAACCCGTCCCACTTCGACTCCACCACCCACCCCGCCGACAGAGCAAAGACATCAACCGGCCGGGCCAGCATCAGCTCCGATGTTCCCGCCCACCCGGCTGAGGTCTGCCTCCAGGCTTATTCCGTCGTGGTGACCGGGCCGACGAAGGTGCCCGGGCGGGTGGCGCCGGACTGATCCAGCAGCGCGCCGCCGTACGGCCAGTCCAGCACGAGGTTCCGGCGCTCGTTCGGCGGCGTGATCACTACCTGGTGCGGTGCGAACTTCCGGTCGTCGCCGCGGGTCGAGGCCAGGAAGGTGATGTCGAGGACGGCCTTTCCGCCGGCGTCGAGCCGGACGGTCTCCGGCTTCTTGTTGCTGCGCCGCAGGTCCCAGGTGTCGCCGTGGGCTGTCTGGAGCTGGACGCCGGGGAAGCCGGCCAGGGTGCACCCGGTCGTGCCGGTGTTGGTCAGCACCACCCGGGCGGTCTGCTGTCCGTCGTAGTCCATGTCCGGGCCGCCCTCGAAGGTGGACCAGGCGGCCTTGAGATGGTCGCTGGTGCACCGGCGCGCCGATGAAGAGCTGGCAGAGGCGCTGCCCGCCTTGGCTTCGACTGCCTTGCCGGAGCCGCCCGTGGACCCGCCGGTGCCGCCGGAGGAACCGCCCGGGTCGATGGTGGGTGTACCGCCCGGGTGGACGGGCGTGGCGACCGGAGACGGTCCCCCCTTGGCACCGGTTGCGGTGTCGCCGCCTGCGCAGGCGGTGAGCGAGAGAGCCGCAGCGGCGATCAGCGAGGCCGCCGCGACGGTGCGGGTACGGCGAACAGCGGTCATGCGCGACATGGAAACCCCCTGGGTAGATGGAGTGCGCCCGGGACGCGGTGCCTTCCGCGTCCTGCACACCACCCTGTGCGCCACCGCTGATGATCGACTAATTCCTGACTAACACGTCCCTGGCGCACCGCGGCCCTCGCGTGAGGGGGCTTGGGCTACCGGCCTCGCACGGCACCGCCCGCCTAGGGATGTTTTCGAGGCGGGCGGTCAGCCGGGCCGGCACAGACCGCTGGGACTGCCGACGACGACCGCGGCGGCGGCGCCCTCGAGCGACGCTCTTTTGGACGTTCGCCGCCTCCGCTCGGCCGTCCATGGACACTCCACCGCGTGCGGCGCCCCACTCCGGCTACGGCATCTGCGGTTCTTCCACCTCGCCCTGGGCCGTCCAGGTCTTCACGACACATTCGTGGCCGTCGGTGTCCTCGATCAGCTGGATCATCACAGTCGGGTTGCTACCGTAGCGCCCGACCCATTCGGTGTACCGGCCCTCGGCGGTGGCGGCCGCGGTCCACTCACCCTCGACCGCTGCCCCATCCGGCGTGAATTGCAGCCGAGCGACGTACTTGGTGCTCACCGGCTTGTCCTCATCGCATCCGCTCTCGCTCTCATCTTCACCGGGGCACCGGATCAGCCTGCCGCCGGCTGGTAGCCCTGGCCGAACCGCGGTACGTCGGCCGGGGCGAGGGCACTGCGGGGGCGGAGCAGCCGGAGGGGGTGTCGTCAGCGGCCGGCCCCGTCCAGCGCGACGTCGGCGTCGATCTCGGTGACCAGCTCGGGGAGACGAGGACGAGGACGAGGTCGACGTCGAGGGTGTCTTCCGTACCGCAGCCTGCGCTGAAGGTGCGGCCGGTCCACGGGTGCTCGGGCCCGGCCGGGGTCGGCTGCGCGGCCAGGTCCCGGGCGAGGCCGAAGCGCCGGTCGGCTCGCGTCCCATTGCAGGGCCAGGGACTGCGGACTGCCCCGCGCATGTGTTGTGGCCCCCTTGTCCGAGCCGTTGCGTCGCGTGGTGCACCAGTTGGTCCCGGACGGTTGGGGCCGCAGGTCAGGTCTCCGGTTCCGTGTCGTGTTCGGGCTGGGGGGAGTGCGTGGCGAAGGTGCGTGCCAGGTAGGCCCGGTCGAGCGGAGCGGGCGGGGTGATGCCGGCTGCTGCGTCAGCGGCGTTCAACGCCTTGCGGTCATACCGGCGGCCGACAGCGAGGTAGCCGAAGGCGACGGGTGAGAGGCGCTCCAACAGCTCTTCCAGCGGCGTGGGGTCGGGGAGGTGGGGCACTGTGCGTACGTCGAGGTCCGGGAAGTCTCCGACCAGGGCTTGGAGGCAGGTTGTTGCGGGGGTGTCGGTGGGGTGGACGACGTGGTGGGTGCGTACTCCGCCGGGATGAGGGGCGGTGGCCAGCCGCAGTAGGGCGGGGGTCGCGTATTCGATGGGGAGGATGTTGATCGCGGCGTGCGGGTTGGCGGCGATGCGTGCGGTCATGCGTTGTGTTGGCAGGGATTGGCCTGCCTGTCGGGCGAGCCGTTGCAGGCCGCGTGAGGCCAGTACCGCCACACGGGCGCCGACGATGGCGTGCGGGTGGCGTGGGGCTCGGGGGGCCAGCGGGCGGGAAGTGACCAGGACGCTGGGCCGCAGTACGGTGACCCGCGCCGGATGGGTGGCTGCCCAGTCACGGATGAGGACTTCTGCTTCGTACTTGGATTGCTCGTAGTGGTTGACGAAGCCGTGGGTGTCATCCAGGTCGTCTTCGGCCACCGTGCCGCTGGGGCGGCGTCCGGCGACGAATGCCGAGCTGATGTGCACCAGGTGGGGTGGTCGGTCAGCGGTTTCGGCGAGTTGCAGGATGCGGCGTGTGCCGTCGACGTTGACGCGGCGTGCCCTGTGCTCGGGGGCTTGGAGGTCGATGTGTGCGGCGCTGTGCCAGATGATGTCGATCTCGTGGGCCAGGCGTTGGAAGGCGTCCGGGTCCAGTCCGAGGAGGGGTTGCTCAAGATCGGCCTGTACCAGTCGGACCCGGGCCAGCCTGCGAAGTTGTTCTGGGCCGGCTCCGGTGGCGGCCACGGCCCAGTGCAGCCGGGTACGGGCGAGCTGGGGTTTTTGGCGGACCAGGGCGATGACGGGCAGGTTCAGCCGCAGCAGTTCGCTGAGCAGGTGGGAGCCCAGGAAGCCGGTGGCACCGGTGAGGGCGATGGTCACGTTTCTTGGCGTCCTCTTCGCTCGTCGGCTGCAGTGCCGCCGGGCCGTGCGTGGCTCGGCGCGGGAGGAGGGCGGCACCTTGATACCCGAAACGTCTGCCCTGCCTGGGAGTGTCGCGAAAGGCGGAACCATCACTCCGGTGGCGCAAAGTCGGGCGAGTTGCCGCATCTGTTCCTGGTCGCCTTCGTTGTGCGCTGGACGGAGTCGTGGGAGACCGCCGGCAGGGAGGCTCGCGCACGTCCGGTGCGCCGGCCTGAACTGCCTGGTGGTGGGGCTGAGTGGCCGGCCGGGCGGCGGGTGCCCTCGTCGTCGCGGTGGCCCCCGAGCCGGCGCACGTCGCCACGGCATGTGTGGTGGTGAATGACCCAGTTGACCGAGACGCGTAGCAAGGGAGGACGTCCGGTGGTTTGCCCCTCGGAGCACCGTCGCGTGTGCCCGTCCTTGCCCTTCCCTGTGCCGGGCACCGCCGAATCCGGGGCGCGGCAGGTCTACGAGCGGTTGCACGATGTGGGGCCGGTGCACCGCGTCACGCTCCCCGGGGGCCTGGCGGCGTGGGCGGTGACGGGGTTCGATGCGCTCAAGGCCGCGGCGAGGGATCGCCGGCTGGTTCATGATCCGAACAGGGTCCGTGGCGCCTGGCACGGTGTTCCGGTGCGGCGTTATCCGCTCGATGGTGTCTCGGTCGGCCGGCATGTCTTGAGCGCCGACGCTGATGATCATGCCCGGCTGCGGAGGTTGCTGCGGCCCTTCTTCACCCCGGAGGCGGTCGCGCTGTGCGCGCCGGTGGTGCGCCAAGCGGTGGATCGTGCGCTGGACCGGTTCGCCGAGCGCGGTGGTGGTGACCTGGTGGCGGATCTTGCGCTGCCGGTCGCGACGGCGGCGGTGGCGCATCTGCTGGGCCTGTCCACGCCACGGACGCAGGAGTTGGTCGCGCTCAGCCTGCGGCTGAGCAGCTCGGCGCATCCGCAGGAGCCGGCGATGACCGCCGCTGCGGCGGCGATGACGAAGCAGCTGACGGCTGTGGTGGCGCACGCCAGGCGACGTCCCGCGGACAACCTCACCACCGCGCTGCTGGCCGCGTACCGAGGGGGCGCGGTGTCCAGGAACGAGTTGCTGGGGTCGCTGTCCTTCGTGGTGTTCGCGGCAGTGGATTCCACGCTGGCTGTCATCCCGGCCGCAGTGCTGCAGTTGCTGGCCGCCCCGCAGCGGGAGGTACGGCGCTCCCTCATCGAGGGTACGGCGGATGAGGTGTCCGTCGTCGAGGACACGATCCGCCTGGCCGCCCCCTTCACTTACGGTGTGTGGCGCTTTGCCGCCGAGCCGCTGTCCCTCGGCGGGCAGTGCGTCGACGCCGGCCATCCGGTGGTGCTCTGCTTTCCTGCCGCCAATGTCGATCCCCGCGTCTGGCCTGCAGCATGGCGTGTACGACCGGACCGCTCTGGGCCGGCGCGTCATGTGTCGTTCGGTTATGGACCGCATTTCTGCCCCGGTGCGAAGCTGGGCCGGCTGCAGGTGCGTACGGCACTGGTGGAGCTCTTCCGCCGTTTCCCCGGCCTGTGCCTCGCGGTCGGCCGCGAGGAGTTGCTGTGCCACGAGAACATCACACGGCATTTCGTCGCTGTGCCCGTCTTGACCGGCCCGTACAGGGGTTCAGGACGGTCGTGTCCGGCTCGGCCGGCCGCTGGAGGCGGACCGGCAGTAATACAGGGCACGAAGGGGTTGCCCGGGCAGGAGGGCCGGGCGTGAGGAGTGCACTGTCCCAGAGGCATCGCGCTGGTCGGCTCCCGGGTGGCGGTCTGTGGCTGCTCGGCGGGCGGCGCCCCACGCGGCAGGCCCGCCGGGGCGGCCAGGGGTGCGGCCCACTGCCGTGTCGGTGCGGCGGCCGCATATCCGTCCCGAGGCGGTGCGGCTTTCTGCCATCCGGGCACGGTCGCACAGCGAGCGCTGCCGTTCGGACCGCCGACGACTTCTGAACCATCCGGCACACAGCTTAAGGACTGGAACATGACCGATGCGCCCCAGGACCAGCTCGACGAGGCGATGCTCGCACGATTGCTGAGCGAGCACTTCGAGATCGATCCCGCTCAGGTGCGGTCGGAGGCGACCTTCGACGAACTCGAGCTGGACTCCCTGGCCGTGCTGGAGCTGGTCGTCGTGATCGAGGAACAGACCGGCGTCGAACTGCAGGAAGAGGAGCTTGGTCTGGGGCCGACGAGTACGTTGGCCGAGGCCGGGCGGGCGCTGGCCCAAGCGGTGGCCGAGGCGCAGCACAGCAGCGCCGGCGCCGGGAAGAGCGCGCTGCGATGACTGCCGACAGCACAGTGGTGGTGACGGGCCTGGGGCTTGCCACCCCGGCCGGTATGGGTGTGGACGCCACCTGGAGCCGGCTGTGCGACGGTGCCTCCACCGCGGCGCCCGACCCCGAGCTGGCCGGGCTGCCGGTGTCCTTCTCCTGCCGCGTGGAGGACGACACGCTGGCGGCGGCCGTCGGCCCGCGACTGGGCTGGCGCACCGACCGGTTCATCAGACTGGCGCTGGCCGCAGCGCACGAAGCCGTCGCCAACGCCGCGCTGGACCCGTCGGGCTGGGACGGCACCCGGGTGGGGGTCGTCATCGGTGTAGGCGGCACCAGCCACGACACGACGGCGGTGTTCACCGCCGTGGCCGAGGGGCGGTTCAAAGCGGTCACGCCGACCGCGGTTCCCCGCAGCCAGCCCAACATGGCGGCCGGAGAGGTGGGGACGGCTTTGGGG
>NZ_NHSG01000198.1:0-8429 GCF_020024005.1 Streptomyces purpurogeneiscleroticus | reverse complement strand
ACCCGCCACTCGGCCCGTACGGCAGGGTCCCCGCACAAGGAGTACGAGCGGGCCAGGCCCGGCGCCCACCTGGACCTGCACCTCGCGCCGGGCGACCAGTCCGGCAGCGCGCCGCCGTCCGGGCGGCGCAGCGACAGCTCGCACACGCCGTCGGCGACGGCCCGCTTGCGCGCGACGACCAGGTCGAGGAGGGCGTCGGTCATCGGGCCGCCACCGCTTCCGGCCCGCCCGCCACCGCTTCCGGTCCGCCCAGGACCCCGCCCGCAGCCGGCTGCGCCGATCCCGCGATCATCCGCTCCAGTACCCGCCGCGCCGCCAGCCCGCCCGCATCGATGCCGACGCTCAACTCCTGTACCCGGCGGCCCTCTTCCTCGGCCGTGACCTTCTCCAGGATGTCCAGCGCCGTCACGTCCTGGAGGACGACGGTGCGGTTGAACTCGTGCAGGAAGCCGCTCACGCCCTCGTCCTCACGCGCGAAGTCCCGCGCCACCAGCCAGAAGTCGTACGTGGTGGTCTCGGTGGACGGGGTGATGGCGTACGCGATCTCGGTGTGGAAGGCGTCCGGGTCGCTGCCGTCGGCGCCCGGTACCGAGCCGACCGGCGCGATCCGGCTGTGCAGCAGGTACAGGCAGGGCGCGTGGTACTCGATGTCCTGCCAGCGGCTGACGCGGCCCTTCAGGCCCGTGGAATCGGCGTAGAAGGGCGGGCACTCGGCGTCGTCCATGTGCCGGCTCACCCGGACGATGCCGCGCTCCTCGTCGGCCTCGGTGGTGATCGGGGTGGCGGCGACCTCCGGGGTGCCGATGTACCCGCCGTGCAGGAACGTCTCGTGGGAGAGGTCCAGGAGGTTGTCGACGAGCAGGCCGTAGCGGGCGTTGAGCGGTTCCATGCCGCGGACGACGGTCCACTCCGGGTCCGCGAGCCAGGGGGCGCGCGGTACGGCGGAGACGTCCGCGCGCGCCGGGTCACCGATCCACACCCACACGAAGCCGTCCAGCTCGGCGAGGGGGTACGAGGCGACGCGCGCGGTGCGCGGCACGCGGGCCTGGCCCGGTACGGAGACGCAGGTGCCCGCCCGGTCGTAGGTGAAGCCGTGGTAGCCGCAGACCAGCCGGCCGTCCTCCAGCGTGCCTTCGGAGAGCGGGTAGCGGCGGTGGACGCAGCGGTCGGCGAGCGCGACGGCCTCGCCCTCGGGCGTGCGGTAGAGCGCCAGCGGCTCGCCGCAGACCGTACGGGCGAGGACCTCCTCGCCGCCGACCTCGCTGCCGTACGCGGCGACGTACCACTGGTCGCGGGCGAACGCGGTGGGAACGGGCATGGTGAGGGCCTCCTTGACGCACAGGGGACCCGGGCGGCCCCGGGTGTCGCCACAGACTGGGCGGCGCCCCGGAGACCGGCAAGGGCCTCTTCCAGCAGCTGGAAACATGCGTGCACGGGGGTTGCGCGCCGCGCCCCGGATACGTAAGGCGCGCTCAACAACCGGATGCGCAGGGCGCGCTCAAAGAGCCGGCAGGCTGCGGGCGATGCCCTGCGCGGCGACGCGTACCGCGGGCGCGAGCAGGGCCGCGCGCCCCTCGCTCACCGGGACGACGACCGACAGCGCGGCCACCGCCCGGCCGTCCGGGCCGCGGACGGGCGCCGCCACGGACACCGCGTCCATCGTGATCTGCTGCTCGCTGACCGCCACTCCGGAGGTACGCACGTCCGCGAGGACCGACCGCAGCAGTGCCGGGTCGCCGATGGTGCGCTCGGTGAAGCGGCGCAGCGGCGCGGCACACACCTGCGCGACGACGGAGGGCGGCGCGTACGCCAGGAGCGCGAGGCCCACACCGGTGGCGTGCAAAGGCCAGCGCGCCCCGACCCTCGTACGCACCCCGACCGCGGAGCGCCCCGAGATCAGCTCGATGTACACCGTCTCCAGGCCGTCCCGTACGGCGAGTTGAACGTTCTCGTGCGTCGCCTCGTACAGGTCCTCCATGAAGGGCAGCGCGGCCTGCCGCAGGCCCACGCCGCGCCGTGCGAGCACCGCGATCTCCCACAGCCGCAGCCCGATCTCGTACCGGCCGTCCGCGCGGCGTTCCAGCGCGCCCCACTCCGTCAGCTTGCCGGCGAAGCGGTGCGCGGTGGCCAGCGGGAGGCCGGCCCGGCGGGCCAGCGCGGTCAGGGTCAGGCTGCGGTGTGCGTCGTCGAAGGCGCCGAGCAGCGCGAGCACCCGGTCGGCCGCCGACCGCCCGGCGCCGCCGTGCCTTCCGGGGCCGCCCCCGGCCCGCGGATCGCGCAGGGCCATCGCGCCCCCACCTCCGCTCGTCCGGCAGCCCGTCCGTACGCCAGGCCGCCCGCCCGTCCCTACGTGAAGCCGCGAGCATAGTGGAGCCCCGGAGCCGCTCCCAGGGCCGGGCGCCGGACGGGCTCTGAGAGAGTGGGGGCATGAGCACAGCGCACACCGATACGGGCCAGGAGCCCGGTCGTACGGGCCACGCGCCCGGCCACGTCGTCGTGATCGGCGGCGGCATCTCGGGTCTGGCAGCCGCGCACCGCGCGCTCGACGGCGGCGCGCGGGTGACCGTACTGGAGGCGTCCGGGCGCCTCGGCGGCAAGCTGAGGGCCGGCGCGGTCGCGGGCGTACCGGTCGACCTCGGCGCCGAATCCATGCTCGCCAGGCGCCCCGAGGCGGTCGAGCTCGCGCGGGCCGTCGGGCTCGGCGACCGGCTCCAGCCGCCGTCCACCGCGACCGCCTCCCTCTGGACCCGCGGCGCGCTGCGCCCGATGCCGAAGGGGCACGTCATGGGCGTCCCCGGTGACGCCGCGGTGCTCGCCGCCTCCGGTGTGCTCTCCGAGGCCGGCCTCGCGCGCATCGAGGAGGACGCCGAGCTGCCGCGCACCGAGGTCGGCGAGGACGTCGCGGTCGGCGAGTACGTCGCCGAGCGGCTGGGCCGGGAAGTCGTCGACCGGCTCGTCGAGCCGCTGCTGGGCGGGGTGTACGCGGGCGACGCGTACCGCATCTCCATGCGGGCCGCCGTCCCGCAGCTCTTCGAGGCGGCGCGGAACCACCGCTCTCTGACGGAAGGCGTACGGGCCATCCAGACGCGCACCGCCGCCACCGTCCACCAGACTGGGCCCGCCGCCGCGGGACCGGTCTTCATGGGCATCGACGGTGGCATCGGCACGCTGCCGGGCGCGGTCGCCGACGCGGTACGGGCCAAGGGCGGCGAGATCCGCCTGAACGCGGCCGTGCGCGAGGTGCGGCGGGCCGGCGACGGCGGCTGGGAGGTCCGCGTCGAGGACCGGATCGAACAGGCCGACGCCGTCATCCTCGCCTGCCCCGCGCCCGCCGCCGCCCGCATCCTCCGCCACGAGAGCCCCGCCGCCGCCACGGAGCTGGACGGCGTCGAGTACGCCTCCATGGCGCTGGTGACCATGGCCTTCCGCCGCGCCGACGTCGAGGGGCAGCTCACCGGTAGCGGCTTCCTCGTGCCGCCGGTCGACGGCCACAAGATCAAGGCGGCCACGTTCGCGAGCAACAAGTGGGGCTGGATCGACGCCGCCGACCCGGACCTCTTCGTACTGCGCACCTCGATCGGGCGCCACGGGGACACCGCCGACCTGGCGCGCGAGGACGCCGAGCTGGTGGACCTCTCGCTGGCCGACCTGCGCGAAGCGGTCGGGCTGCCCGCCGCGCCCGTAGAGGCGCGCGTCACCCGATGGGACGGCGGCCTGCCGCAGTACCCGGTCGGCCACCTGGAGCGGGCGGCCCGCATCCACGAAGCCGTCGGCCGGCTCCCCGGCCTCCGGGTGTGCGGCGCGCTCTACGAGGGCGTCGGCATCCCGGCCTGCATCGCGAGCGCCACGAAGGCCGCCGACGCGGCACTGGCCACCCTGACGCCGGGCATTCCGGCCGACGAGTGAGAATGGACGACATGACTGACGCCACCCCTGGGCCCGCGCCCGAGAAGACTCCGAACGCCGGCAAGAAGGCGAAGGACCTCAACGAGGTCATCCGCTACACCCTCTGGTCGGTGTTCAAGCTGCGTGCCGCCCTCCCGGAGGACCGCAGCGGCTACGCCGAAGAGGTCGACGAGCTGTTCGAGCAGCTCGCCGCCAAGGACGTGGTGGTCCGCGGCACGTACGACGTGTCCGGCATCCGCGCCGACGCCGACATCATGATCTGGTGGCACTCGGAGAGCTCGGACGCGCTCCAGGAGGCGTACAACCTCTTCCGCCGCACCAAGCTCGGCCGCGCCCTGGAGCCGGTCTGGTCGAACATGGCGCTGCACCGCCCCGCCGAGTTCAACAAGTCGCACATCCCGGCCTTCCTGGCCGACGAGCAGGCGCGCGACTACGTGAGCGTCTACCCGTTCGTGCGCTCGTACGACTGGTACCTCCTCCCCGACGAGGACCGCCGCCGGATGCTCGCGGACCACGGCAAGATGGCCCGCGGCTTCCCGGACGTGCGCGCCAACACCGTGCCGTCCTTCTCGCTGGGCGACTACGAGTGGATCCTCGCCTTCGAGGCCGACGAGCTGTACCGCATCGTCGACCTCATGCGGCACCTGCGCGGCTCCGAGGCGCGGCTGCACGTCCGCGAAGAGGTCCCGTTCTACACCGGCCGTCGCAAGCCGGTCTCGGAGCTGGTGGCCGGGCTGGCCTGACGGGGCTCCCGGGCCTCACGGCCCCGGCCGGGCTCACTTCTCGCCGGGCTCGGGCTCCTTGTGCGGCTTGCAGAACGCATCCCGCGCCGGGACCCGCCCGGTGAGCAGGTAGTCCTCGGTGTACTTGTTCACGCAGTCGTTCTCGCTGAAGGCGACCCCGTGCGTGCCGGCGTCGCGCTCGGTGACCAGCCTCGACCCGGCCAGCCTGCGCCGCAGCTCCTGCGCCCCCGCGTACGGCGTGGCGCCGTCCCGCTCCGCCGCGAGCAGCAGTACCGGGGGCAGCGCCCCCGGGGCCGTACGGACGTCCAGCGGGCGCTGCTGCATCGTGCGCGCAGGCCGGGGCCAGAACGCGCAGGGCAGGTTCATCCACGCGTTGTCCCAGGTCTCGAACGGCGCGGCCTGGGCCACGATCGTGTTGTCGCGGTCCCACGTCGCCCAGTCCCGCGGCCAGTCCGCGTCATTGCACTCCACGGCCGAGTAGACCGCGTCGCCGTTCTCCTTGGACGCCGCGTCCTCCGGGTCCGGCGCCGCCTGCGCGATCAGCGGCTTCGGGTCGCCCTTGAGGTACTTGGACAGCGCGGCCGCCCGGATGGGCCAGTAGTGGTCGCTGTATCCCGCCATCAGAAAGGCGGACTGCAGCTGGGCCGGGCCGACCTTGCCGCCCGCCGGCTTCCGCCGCAGCTGCGCGGCCGCCCGGTAGTACGACTTGCCCACCGCCTCCGCCGTCGTGCCGAGGCGGTACGTCTTGTGGTGCTTGGCCACCCAGGTGCGCCAGTCGAGCCAGCGGCCCTCGAAGGCGATGTTCTGTTCGAGGTTGTTGCGGTACCAGATGTGGTCCGGAGCCGGGTTCACGACGCTGTCGAAGACCATGCGGCGCACGTGCCCCGGGTAGAGCGTCGCGTACACGGCCCCGAGGTACGTGCCGTACGACGCGCCCATGAAGGTCAGCTTCTTCTCGCCCAGCGCGATCCGCAGCATCTCCAGGTCACGCGCGTTGTTCAGCGTGTTGTAGTGCTGCAGCGCAGGCCCGGCCCGGCGCGCGCAGCCCGCCGCGTACTCCCGTGCCTCCTTGATCTTCTGCTGCTTGAAGCGCTCCGAGGGGTGCACGGGGCTGTCCGAGGGTGCCTTCGCGGACTGCTCGGGGTCCTCGCACGAGAGCGGCGCGGACCTCCCCACCCCACGGGGCGCGTAGCCGACGAAGTCGTACGCCCGGGCTGTGCGGCGCCACTCGGACAGCTCGCCGTACATGGGGAAGGCCATCGCGGAGCCGCCGGGGCCGCCGGGGTTGTAGAGCAGCGCGCCCTGCCGTTCGCGCGCGGGGCCGGTGGCGCGCCGCCGGCTGACGGTCAGGTCGATCTGTTTGCCTTCGGGGCGCGCGTAGTCCAGGGGCACGCGGACCTTGCCGCACTCCACTCCGGACGGGAGGTGCTCCACGGGGGCGCAGCGGCCCCAGGAGATCTTCTTCGGGGCGGGCGCGGGGAGCCCGGTCTCCGCGCCGTCCGCCGGAGCGGCCGCCAGGGTGCCCAGGACCAGTGACCCGATGGTGCCGAACAACGCTACTGACTTCACAAGCCGTCCCTTCGTGGGTCACCGTGCCGCCCCGAATGGCGTCACCGTGTGTGACAAAAGGGATACTTGAGTGGGGATTTGATGATGTAAAGCACCGGGCCCCGGTGTCGGAAGGGATGCCCCGGAAGAGACCGTGCGGGGGCGCGGGGTGGCTGCCTCCGGGGTCAGCGCTCGTCGTCCTCCCCGTGGGACCGGCCCGCGCGGCCGGCGCTCTCCGGCTCGGGCGCCGAGGCGGCCGGCGGCAGCGAGAACGTCGCGGACGGGGTGGCGGGCTCGGGTGGTACGGGCGGCGCCGACGGCGCGGGCGGTACGGGCGGCGGCGCGGCGGGCGACGTCGGCGAGCTCGACGCCTGGGTGTCCCGCGCGATGGCGTCGAAGTCCACGACCCCGGTGCGTTCGAGCACGGTGATGTGGTCGAGCACGGTCGCGTTGGCGTCGTCGGCCAGCTCGCGGACCAGCGAGTTGCGGGTGGTCGCGCGGACCTGCGCGACGACCGTGAAGACCTTGCCGTGCGCCAGCCGCAGGATGTTGGCGAACTTCCGGTCGTACTCAGTGCCGCGCGCGGCCTCCAGTTCGGAGAGCCAGCCCTGCTGCTGGTCGTTGGGCTGGTTGGGCAGGTCGACGCCGACCTGCCGGGCCACCTGCCGTACGCGCCGGTCGAGTTCGGCGTGCCCGTTCACGAGGTGGTCGCCCGCGGTCCGTACGGCCTTGGTGGTGCCGCGCTCCTGCGCCTGCTGCCCGGCCGGCAGCTCCCACAGCCCGGCCAGCCGTACCTTGGTCACGAAGTCGCGGTCGAGCGGCGAGAGCGGGCCGGAGCGGGTGGCCACGGTGCCCGCGTCGGGGTCGGTGCCGGCCGCCGACAGCCCGGCGAAGGACAGGATGGGGAAGAGCAGTGCGGCTGCCGTCGCGACGAGTGCGGCGACGACGAGACCGGTTCCGGTGACGGTTCGCATGGTGCCTCCTGGTGCGGCACCGCACGCTATTCGGCCCGGCCCGGCCCGCGCCCCCGTTCGCCGAACCCCGCTCAACGGGAGGCGTGTGTTGGTACGTTGACGGGTTTCCGGGGCCGCTCGCGCGGGCAGGGGCGCGGCTTCAGCCGGCCGGTCAGCTGCCCGAGCCGCACCACGTCCCGCCGCTGTCCCCGGCCGCGCTCCAGTCGGCGCCCGGGCCGGTCGAGGACACCGCGGCGGCCGCGGCGCTGCCGGCCGCCGCCCGCTGCGCCTCCAGCAGGTGGTCGCGCAGTACCCGGTCCACCAGTACCGCCACGCCGCCGACGGCCACGGTGAGTGCGGCGGACCGGTCCGCCGGGCCGGTGACAGCCGCCCTGTTCGCCGCGCGGAACTGCTTCAGGGCCCGCTTGCCGGCCTTGGTGATGCGGCGGCGCACGGCGCTCCGGCACAGCGTGCCGACGAAGATCCCCGCGAACACCGCGGGCGTCACCTTCAGCACGAACGGCATGTTCTGCGGGTACTGCGGAGCGCCGTCGTCCAGCGCGCCCGTCACCGACTGGAAGATGCCGAGGAAGAACACGCACATGCACGCGCCGATCTGCAGCCGGGCCAGCTGCCGCCAGCGCCGGCCCGTCTCCGGGCGGCGCAGCAGGCCGCGGTCGGCCAGCCGGTCGCCGATCTGCTGGACGGCCGCGCTGCGCATGATCGTGGGGCGCAGCCTCGTCAGCGAGCCGCCGGGCGTGCGTACGAGCGCTTCCAGTACCGCGGACTCGACCGGGTCGTGCGAGACGGCGGGGCGGCGCGCGGTGACCGTTCCGGGGCCGCCGATCGCCAGCCGGCCGTCGCCGTGCATCCCGGCGATCGCCGCGTCGGCGACCCGGCCGGGGCCGCCGGCGAGGAAGGCGTTCTCCCAGAGGCCGTGCGAGTCCACGTCGACGAGCACGGTGGTCCGGGGGGACGGCGTGGCGCGGCGGGTGTGGACCGTACCGGCGATGAGCACCACTGAGGAAGCGGCGACGGCCCAGTACACCAACTGCGCGAAGGACAAAGTGATTACCTCCCACTCCGGGATCTGTCGACATACTCCACCCGCGAGCCGCCTGCAGGCACGCTCAGGGGCGCGCTGCGGCCGTCCGCCGTGCTGCCGTCCGGGCCCGGACCGCCGTCCGCCGCGTGGCCCCTCCGGGGCAGCAGACGGCCCGTCACCGTGCGCGCCAGCCGGGCCAGCCGTGCCGCGGGGCGGGCCGTCTGCTGCCCCGGA